>NZ_JBFGBM010000142.1:0-7014 GCF_041567615.1 Muriicola sp. | reverse complement strand
GCTGACCGGGGGTTGAAAATTCCGTATGTGGTCCCTTTCCTCTACCTCTTCGATCTTATCCCTCACTTTCTTGAAGTTGTTGAGGTAGCGTTTCTTTTTCCTGGGGTTTTTTGTCGTGATATCGGCCTCGCACAGGGTCATGAGGTCTTCCACATGCTCCCCTGCATCGAAGATCAGCCGGCGTACCGCGGAATCCGTGACGAAATCCTCAGAGAGGACGATGGGCCTTGAACTCATTAGGACCATCTTCTGCACAAATTTCATCTTTTCATTCAGGGGCAGACGCAGCCTTTTGAATAGCTTGTAGACCATTTTGGCACCCACGAATTCGTGGGTGTGGAAGGTCCACCCCAGCTTCTTGTCATACCTTTTGGTAGGCGCCTTCCCGATGTCGTGCAAGAGAGCGGCCCATCGGAGCCACAGATCGTCCGTCTTTGCAGCGATATTGTCGACCACTTCCAGGGTATGCCAGAAATTGTCCTTATGCCTTTGCCCTTCGACCTCTTCAATTCCCTGTAAGGCCACCAGTTCCGGGAGGATCAATGGCAGGAGACCCGTTTTGTGGAGCAGGGCAAAACCCGTGGATGGGGTGTCGCTCATCAGTATTTTGTTCAGTTCGTCCACGATGCGCTCTTTGGAGACAATTTTGATCCTGGATTTGTTTTCGGTTATGGCTGAAAGGGAGTTGCTTTCTATGCTGAACCCCAGTTGGGTGGCAAAGCGAATGGCCCTAAGCATCCTGAGGGGGTCGTCAGAGTAGGTCACCCCGGGATCAAGGGGCGTCCTGAGTATCTTTTTATCAAGGTCTTCCAGGCCCCCGAATGGATCGAGAAGGTCCCCAAAATTATGATCGTTCAGGGATAAGGCCAGGGCATTGATCGTGAAATCACGCCTGTTCTGGTCGTCTTCCAGGGTACCGTCCTCCACTACGGGATTCCTGCTATCCCGGTTGTAGCTTTCCTTTCTCGCCCCGACGAACTCAACCTCCGCTTCTCCGATTTTCAACATGGCGGTACCGAAGTTCCGGAAGACGGTTACCTCCGGCTGTCCCGGGGAAAGGCTTGCCACTTTTTTTGCCAGTGAGATCCCGCTCCCAACCGATACGATATCGATATCCTTGGGGATGCGCCGGCCCAGGAGCAGATCGCGTACAAACCCACCGATCACGTAACTCTCGAGGGATAGTTCCCCGGAAGCCCTGGCGACGATTTGAAACACAGGTCCTTCAAGTGCCTCTTTGTAGTTCATCTTCCTCATATTATTCCCGGATCACTTTTACGGTGCCATCAATTCCCAGTGCAATGATGGAGGAGGGGGTCATTCTCCGTTTTTCGCGATGCAAATTTACCACATAGTCTACTCCTTTTAAAATCGCCTCGGGAATTTCTCCGAAGTGCCGGGGATCCGGCATCCCTTCGCGCCTGGCAGAGGTGGAGACCAGCGGCTTTTTGAAAGCGTTGATGAGGTAGCGGCAGAACTTGTCGGAAGCGACCCTGATGGCTATGGAGTGATCCCCAGGGATCAGGCCTGGGGCAAAACCCCTGGGGCGATCATACACAATGGTGGTGGGTTTGGTTGCCAGGTCTGTGATCTCCCAGGCCAGATCAGGAACCACCTCCACATGTCTTTCCAGCATAGCATCATGGGCCACCAGGCAAACCATGGGCCTCCCTTGAGGCATGCCCTTGAGAGTATAGACCTTATTCACGGCATCCTCGTCAGTGACATCACAACCTATCCCCCATATCGTATCCGTGGGATAGAGGATGAGTCCGCCGGCGGAGAGCACCTCCAGACACTTCCGGATCTCTACCTGGAAATCATTCATGACTTAAATACTTTCTCAGGTCGAAATGATCTACCAACCGCCCCCATTGGACGCTGTTCAGGTCTTTTTTTATGTTCTCGTGTTTGAGGGAGAATTTCTGGGACCCCATGATGGGAATACCTTTTTTTCCGCAGTTGGAAGCCCGCCTGCATACCGTACCGTTCAGCAGGGACATGGACTTGAACCAGAGGTCGTCTGCCTTGGGCGCCAATTTCAGGAAGAGGTCATCGCGGGAGTACAGGGGGTTCAGGGAACCGGGTGGGTAGAGGACGCCTTCGGCCCCGATGGGAAGTACCCAGGGGGAGGCATCCTGTCCCTGGAGGTCTACCGGCCACTGCTCGTACGGCATAAAATTGCCCTGAGCATCTGTGCGGATGGTCCGGGTTTGATTGCCGATTACGGCTTGCGGATAGCGTTCGGATTCTTCATACAGCCGCCGGAGCCATTGGGGTCTGTACATCAGGTCATCGTCACAGGTGATGATCCTCTCAGACGGGAAAGCCTCGAGGGAATGGATCAGTTTTTTATGGGAGCAGTGCAGGGGCGTGGTCCTGATCTCAAAGATCTCATTCTGCAGAGATGTGAGTTTGGATGGGAGGTTTTCCAATAGGGACTCATGGATCCAGAGCAGGATCTTTCTTGGGGCTACACTTTGTGACAGCAGGCTTCTGATGACCAGGTCCACCACTTCGAGCCGGGACTCTATGGTAGTCAGGGAGACTATGACGGGGACCTCTGGTTTGGAGTCCGATCGCTGTCCGAACCGAATCCCATACCTCAACCTGAGGGACTGATAAAGGGACGCGGGGAATTCTTTTACTTTCATTTGGTAACGGGATCGGCCTTGTATGTCATGCAAAGTACGCCATACACGGGAGAAGCGCCAAATAATCATGCAAATTCAGAGGTCGAGCAGAAGTTTACGTCCACAGGAGTCAGGTGCTCAAATTCCCTCTCATAAATCCGACTGGAAATGTGGTATTTGGATAAAGTCTCCTATTTTTGTGCGATGCAGCAGACAGCACCTAAGATCTCGATCGTCGTCAGCACCTATAATTCCGAAGCATGGCTTGAAAAGGTCCTGTGGGGATTCCAATACCAGACTTTTAAGGATTTTGAAGTGGTGATCGCTGATGATGGCTCCGGTCCGGCTACCCGAAAATTGCTGGAAGAAATGGAGAAGGAGGTATCCTATCCCATCATTCACGTATGGCAGGAGGATGACGGGTTCCAAAAATCCCGAATCCTCAACAAGGCGGTCGTAGCTTGCAATGCACCTTATGTCATCATGACGGACGGGGACTGCATTCCCAGGGAAGATTTCGTGGAAGTGCATTATATCAACAAAGAGCCCGGTTATTTTATCTCCGGGGGATATTACATGCTGCCCATGAACATCTCCAAGGCCATTACCAGGGAAGATATAGAGAAACAGAACTGTTTTAACATCCAATGGCTTAAAAAGATGGGGATCCCAAAGACCTTCAAGAATAACAAACTCACCGCCCGGGGATTCATCTCCAAATTCTTCAATACCATCACCCCCACCAATGCGAGCTGGAATGGGCATAATTCCTCCGGGTGGAAGAAGGATATCCTCAATGTCAATGGTTTTGACGAGCGCATGCAATACGGAGGGCAGGACAGGGAGTTGGGAGAACGCCTGTTTAATTTTGGGATCAAATCCAAGCAATTGCGATACAGTGCGGTCTGTGTGCATTTAGATCACAAGCGCGGCTACAAGACCCCAGAGTCCATTGAAAAGAATAAGGCGATTAGAAAAGAGACCCGAAATCAAAAACGGGTCTGGACGCATTACGGCATCAGCAAGTAATAGGCCAGGGCGTTCTTTCTCTCGAGGCGCTTCAGTTCCCTGAACCGTTCCAGTACTCCCAGGGCGTTGAGATAACAGATCGTCAACCCCTTTTTCCCATCCAGGATCCCCAACCTCAGGAAATAGTGGTTGAAGAATTTCCAGGCCGGTTTCAGGATGTAGTAGAAATAATTGAAGTGTTTCTCCCTGTAGAAATCCTCCTTGGCTTTAAGTCGGCCGTAGTTGAGCATCTTCGACTTGTAGTCGGTGTAGTCCTTATAGCAGTAATGGATCAGTTTCTCTTTGAGGATCCCTGAGGTGCCGTCTACCTCCAGGGTTTCATGGACGATCTTCTTATCCGTGAATTTCGCTTTGTCCTTCCGGAAGAGGCGGTAATTCTTATCGGTCTGCCAGCCACTGTAACGCAGGGGGGTATTCTGGAACATAAATTTTCTGTAGAACCAATAGGCTGCATGGGGGGATTCGAGTTGAACCGTTTCCTGGATCTCATGCTTGAGTGCCTCAGGGATGATCTCATCCGCATCCACAAACAGGATCCAGGGATGGGAAGCCTGAGTCAGGGCAAAAGTCTTTTGCTGGGTAAAGTTGGAGAACGGGTGCTGGATGGCCTTTACCTTGGGATGGTCCACGAGGTATTCATAGGTCCCATCCGTACTGTATGAATCCACAACTACAATTTCATCGGCAAAGGAAACAGAATCAATACAGTCCTGAATATATCCCATTTCATTATAGGTAATGATCAGCGCTGATATTTTTTGGTGTTCCTTTTTCATTCTTTTAATTGAGTTTAAATCCTGGCCTTAAGCCAAAATTATAACTTGAAATTAGCGATTAAATTGCCTTATGAAAGTAAATTCTTACAATTTAAACAGCTACATTATATTCCCTCAGGGCATCGTTCAGGGAGGTTTTCAGATCTGTGCTCGGTTTCCGTTTCCCGATGATCAGGGCACAGGGTACCTGATATTCTCCTGCGGCAAATTTCTTAGTGTAGCTCCCTGGTATAACAACTGAACGCGCCGGAACCCTACCTTTCATCTCTAAAGGTTCTGACCCAGTAACGTCAATGATCTTCGTTGAGGCGGTCAAAACCACATTGGCACCAAGGACGGCTTCCCTTTCTACTCTCACCCCTTCCACAACGATACATCGACTCCCCACGAAGGCATTGTCTTCAATAATCACAGGGGCTGCCTGCAGGGGTTCCAGGACCCCTCCAATCCCTACACCCCCACTCAGGTGTACGTTCTTTCCAATCTGCGCACAGCTGCCTACGGTTGCCCAGGTATCCACCATGGTTCCGGTGTCTACATATGCCCCGATATTGACATAACTCGGCATGAGAATGGTGCCTGAGGCGATGAATGCTCCGTGCCTTGCCACCGCATGAGGCACGACTCTTACCCCTTTTTCTTTATATCCTTTTTTCAGGGGAATTTTGTCATGATATTCGAAGATGCCAACCTCGTAAGTGTCCATCTTCTGTATGGGAAAGTAGAGGACAACCGCCTTTTTTACCCATTCGTTGATCTGCCATTCGTCGCCGACCCGTTCAGCACATCTGAGTTTACCCTGGTCGATAAGGTTGACGACTTCCCGAATGGCCGTTTGCGTTTCGGATTTTGCCAGGAGATCACGATGCTCCCAGGCTTTTTCCACCATTTTTTTTAACTCTTCCATAGGCCGACTAAAATTTGCGGCAAAGATAGGAGGACGGGGTGGATTATGGAGGGCATTTTGACAGGAATAACAATTTATCCTGTACTTTTGCAAAAATTAAAGGATTTGGGTAGGATCATCGCCTTGGATTACGGGAAAGTGAGGACGGGAATAGCGGTCACAGACCCTTTGCAACTCATCGCTTCCGGACTGACAACCGTAGAAACAAAGGCCCTGTTCCCCTTCCTGAAATCCTATCTGGCCGAAGAGAGCGTTACGGCTCTGGTCGTCGGGGAACCCAGGCAAATGGACAACACTCCCTCGGAATCAGAAGCCCTGATCAGTAGCTTCATCGGCAAATGGGAAAAGCTGTATCCACAGATCCCGGTATATCGGCAGGATGAGCGTTTTACCTCCCGTGAGGCCGTTAAGAGCATGATCGCCTCCGGCGTTAAAAAAAGTAAGAGGAGAGAAAAGGCCCTGGTGGATGAGGTGAGTGCAACCCTCATTCTGCAGGGATACCTCGAAAGGATAAAGAATTGATAACCTACAAGAGATTTAGATCAGCATATGATTTTACCTATTGTCGCTTATGGCGATCCGGTTTTGCGGAAGATAAGTACAGAAATCGATAAGGCCTACGAAGGCCTGGATAGCCTTATTTCCAACATGTGGGAAACGATGTACAATGCCAGTGGGGTAGGTCTGGCGGCTCCCCAGATCGGCCTTGCCATCCGATTGTTCCTGGTGGACACCACCCCTTTTGCAGATGATGAAGAACTCTCAGAGGAAGAACGAAAACAGCTCGATGGCTTCAAGAAAGTTTTTATCAATGCTAAAATTCTGGAGGAAACCGGTGATTCATGGGCGTTTAACGAAGGTTGCCTGAGTATTCCGGATATACGGGAAGACATCACCCGCCTTGATACCATCACCATCAGGTATCAGGATGAGAATTTCGTGGAACATACGGAGACCTTCGACGGACTTCTGGCGCGTGTCATCCAGCACGAATACGATCATATAGAAGGGATACTTTTTACCGACAAGGTATCGAGCCTTAAGAAACGCCTCCTCAAAGGGAAACTCTCCAACATTTCCAAGGGGAAGATTCAAGTGGATTACAGAATGCGCTTCCCTTTGTTAAAAAAAACAAGGTAGGATGAGATTTTCCGTATTATTTTTCATATTTGCCGCCTAAAATCAGGAACTGAATGAGTCTGGACAAGATCTTATCCATCGGAGGAAAACCGGGACTGTTTAAATTGCTTACCCAAACCCGCTCGGGGTTTGTGGCCGAATCACTGTTGGATGGTAAAAAGGTCACGGTAGGAATGACCAATAATGTGAGCGTACTCTCTGAGATAGCCATTTTTACCCTGGAGGAGGAACTTCCTCTGAAGGCGGTTTTTAATAAGATTAAGGAGAAGGAGAATGGAGGGAAGACCTCCATAGGCCACAAAGAGGACAAGATCAAACTGGAGGAGTATTTCTTCGAAGTAGTGCCCAATTACGATGAAGACCGTGTCTATCCCAGCGACATCAAAAAGGTGATCCAATGGTATAACCTCCTGCACAAGCACGGGATCACGGATTTCGAAACAGACGAAGCAGCCAAAACTCCAAAAGAGGAGTAGGACAGTCGTCCCGGATAGCCCCCATTATTTCTCATTATTATCTCTATATTAGG
>NZ_JBFGBM010000141.1:0-7137 GCF_041567615.1 Muriicola sp. | reverse complement strand
GAGTTCTGCCTCTGTAGTGCCCATTGCCTTCCCCCTGATCGCAGGTGCGGGAACCATGACAGCCCTCCTGTCACTCCGGGCAGAATTCTATGTAGAGAACATTATTGTGGCCATTATCGTAAATATCATCTTTGTTTACCTGGTGTTGAAATCATCCGCAAAAATTGAACGGGTACTGGGAAAAGGCGGACTCGGAGTCATCAGGAAGGTTTTCGGAGTGATCCTGCTGGCCATTGCGGTGAAACTTTTTGCCACGAACATCAACCAGTTATTTCCGTAAGGGAAATGATGAATCGAAAAAAGCTGTACAATGAATAAGAATTTTTCCATCGTACTGATCATACTGGCCCTGGCACTGATCGCCTATAATGTAACGGTTATCGACTTCAAAAATCCCCTGGGTGAGGACAGTATTATAGCCGTTATCGGAGTAGTGGCGGCCCTTTGTGCCATCGTGCTTTTACTTATCCTTCTCGCTTCCCGAAAAATACAGGATAAGTTGAAAGACCAGTGAATTCAGATAAAGAGTTGTTAATCCTTTACTAAAGGCTTCTCCGCTTGAATGGTCGGAGCATCCAGCTCGAGTACTTTTAGCAACATGAGGTCAGTCTCCCCTTTGATCTTGGCACTGAGATTTTCGGAAAAAAGTTGTTCTGCCAGGGCTGCCTTAAGGTACAATTTGATCCTCTTATCGTACTGATAGAAGTCCATGCTGATATTACTTGCCAGGGCAAAGTCAACGAACTTCTCAAAGAGGATATCGTCTACCCTGAAATTCTTCACAAAATCATCCTCGGAATAGGTGGCGTATCGTTCCCTGTCCTCTTCAAGATGCTCAAAAATAAAGCGGGAGATAAAACCGAGGCTTTCCATGCTTTTGATCGTCTCCACCTCCATATTTCCTATAGGGACAAAAACATCGGGAATAATCCCTCCGCCTCCATAGACCACTTTGCCTTTAGGCGTAGTGAATTTGAGGGAATCTGCAACCTTTATGCTGTCGGCAGAGACGAGTTCCCCATTTTCATATCTTTCCTCGAACCGCTCGTAATAATCATCGCTCCCGTTGTGATAGTCCCGCTGAATAGACCTTCCGGTAGGCGTATAATACCTCGATACCGTAAGCCGGACCGCGGATCCGTCACCCAGGGCCATCTCCCTCTGAACGAGGCCTTTCCCAAAAGAACGCCTGCCTACGATCGTACCTATGTCATTATCCTGCAACGCCCCAGCGATGATCTCACTGGCTGAAGCTGACCGCTCGTTGATCAGTACGTATACGGGTTTGTCCTCAAAACTGCCGGCATCAGTGGCATACATCCTCTCGATCTTGCCTTTCTTGTTCTTGGTGAAAAGGATGAGCTTCCCTTCCTGCAGGAATTCATCAGCCATCTGTTCGGCTATCCCGAGATACCCTCCGGGATTATCCCTGAGGTCGAGGGTCAGTTTCTTAGCCCCGGATCTCTGCAATTCCCTCAGTGCTCTCCTGAATTCCCTGAACGTGGTCTCCGCGAACCTGTTGATCTTGATATAGCCCATATCAGGAGATAACATATAAAATGCCTCCACACTTTTGATGGGCACCCTGTCCCGCTGAAGGGTTACGTTGAAAAATCGGTTTTCTTTCTTTCTATAGACCTTAAGGCTGACAGCAGACCCGCTTTCCCCTTTAAGTGTGCTTACGATCTTCCTGCTGGGAAGGTTCTTTCCGTAAAGCGTATCCCCGTCTGCCTCCATGATACGGTCACCGGGTTCTATTCCTTTCAGGAAGCTCGGCCCATTCTCTATGGTCCTGATCACGGTGATGGTATCCCTGTACATATAAAAGTTGATCCCGATACCCACGAAATCCCCCTTCATATTCTCGGAAACCTGGGTGAGATCTTCTTTTGGAATGTAAACCGAATGAGGATCCAGTTTATCGAGGATATTATTTACGGTAACATCCACAATGCTGTCCGTATTAATGTCGTCTACATACTCGTAGTCGATATAATCTATAAGCCTGTTGAGTTTATCTTTTTTTGAATTGGTCGTAAAGAGCTTTTCCGGAGAGTCATTGAAATTAAGCTTCCCCCCTATCAGAATACCCAGAGCTAGCGCCAGGGCGATTACTGCAGGCCATATGTAATGAAATTTCTTCATGAATCCTTACGCATTATCTTCCAGGATATCAGGCAGGTGCTCCAGTTCAACCCCCGCCCTCTCCAAAAATTCCAGTCCGCTGTTGTCCTTGTATGAGATCTGATAGACCACACGTTTTATGCCAGACTGGTGAATGAGTTTGCTGCATTCCCTGCAGGGAGATAAGGTAATGTACAGGGTGGCTCCTTCACAGGACTGGGTGGAAGATGCCACCTTGGAAATGGCGTTCGCCTCCGCATGCAACACATACCATTTGGTGTATCCTTCTTCGTCTTCGCAAATGTTTTCAAAACCTGTCGGAGTACCGTTATACCCGTCGGAGATGATCATCCGATCCTTAACGATGATGGCGCCCACCCTTTTTCTCACGCAATAGGATAGCTTTCCCCATTCGTGTGCCATCCTCAAATAGGCCTTGTCGTATTTTCGTTGCTTCTTTTTGGTCACTTCTAAGCGGATGTACTATTGTCTCAGATGGCGATCACGCACTAAGATACCGGCTTTACCAGAGTTCGCCAATTGATTATGGTTAATATTTAATTAAAACCGTTGAGGTGCACCCTTCACGACGGCCAGGTGTTTATGATCATAGGAATGGTGATGGCGATCACCAGGGCTGTCGTTCCGATGATAAAATATTTGCGGGGGACCTTCAAAATTCCTTCCAGCAGGGCCGCCAGGAGAAGCACTCCGAGGATTACCACGAGCTGGGAGAGCTCGATCCCGGTGGCAAAACCCAGGAGAGGGTTCAGTTTCTCATCCTCCCCTGCCATGAGCATCTTAAAATAATTGGAAAACCCAAAGCCGTGAATCAACCCGAAAAAACCTGTGGCCGCCACCTGCAGTTTAAAACTGAGTGCGCTGTGGTCCTTCAACCCCTCCCTGAGATTGAACAGGGCCGTCAAAAGAATGGTCACCGGGATCAGAAATTCGATCAGGGCGACATCCACCTCCACAATCCCATATACGGAAAACGCAAGGGAAAGGCAGTGGGCTACCGTAAAGATGGTCACCAGGGTGAGCACATGCTTCCACATCCGGAAGGTGTAAGGAATGGTCAGGGCCATGAGGAAGAGGATATGGTCATACGCATTGAGGTCGAGTACATGCCCCAGCCCCAATTCTATGTAAAATCCGAAACTTCCCATATCTTAAGGGTTATATGCCCCTCTCCTTCTGTATCTGTTCATAGGCTTTCTGTACCTCCTTGAATTTCTCTTCAGCCCCTTTCTTAATAGCCTCGTTCTCTGTATTGACCCTGTCCGGATGGTACTTTTTCGCCATAGTCCTGTACGCCTTCTTTACTTCGTCATCGGTGGCCGTTTTGTCAATCTCCAGGATCTTATAGGCATTGTCAGCCGCTTTCACAAACATGGCCTGAATACTTTCGTAATCGATCCTCCCTATGCGCAAATAGCCTGCGATCTCCCTGATCTTGTCGATCTCTTTCGCGCCGATGGACCCGTCTGACTGGGCGATGGCGAATAAAAAGTGCAGGAGCTGAAGTCTGACCTCGTACCGGGTACGCTGGTTGAGGTAATTACAGATGCGTTGTGCCGAGATCTCACGTTTCTTAATCACCTCATTGAACGTCCTGAAAATGGCGTTGGCCTTTTCCTTCCCGTAAGTCTGGAGGAAGTATTGCCGGACGTAGTCGAGTTCACGCTGGCTGACCTGCCCGTCTGCCTTGATGACGATGGAGCAAAGGGAGAGCAGGTTGAGTTCAAAATCGGCAGGGGTCACTTTCTGACGGCCAAGGTCCTGAAAAATGGTCCTCGCACCCGACCCGGAACCCATGCTGTCCATCACGCTCCCCAGAAAGAAGCCGATGATGGCCCCCGGTAAGCGGAACAAGAAGTACCCGAGAATGGCTGCAATCCAGCGAATCATAAAAAAATTTTGGCAAAGATAGGATTTAGCAAAGAAAAGCGGGGACAGTGTTAAGAAAGCTTTGGCTAGAAAATACCAGTTATTCCTTATCTTTGACCTCAATAAAACATAAGACTATGTATCCCGCAGAATTGATAAAACCTATGAGAGACGACCTCGCATCCGCAGGGTTCGAGGAATTGTTCACCGCAGAGGCTGTTGAAAAGGCCATCAACAAGGAAGGCACGACCCTGGTCGTGGTCAACTCCGTTTGTGGATGTGCCGCTGCCAATGCAAGACCAGCAGCTAAAATGAGCCTGAGAAACGAGAAAAGACCGGACCACCTGATCACTGTTTTCGCAGGGGTGGATAGGGAAGCCGTAGATGCCGCCAGAAATCTGATGGTGCCTTTTCCACCATCTTCCCCAAGCATGGCGCTGTTCAGAAATGGAGAACTGGTCCACATGATAGAAAGACACCATATCGAAGGGCGTCCCGCCGAAATGATCGCTGAAAACCTCACGGAGGCCTATGACGAATTTTGCTGATTGGCCTGCAGTAAAATAAAATGGACCGCACTTAAGAAGGTGCGGTTTTTTATTTTTGTATTATGCGGAAGTTCCTAGCCTACCCACTGACCGTCCTCTATTTCGTGATTTTCGGGATCACCCTTGTGGTCTTTCACCCCATACAGTGGATATGCCTGAATCTTTTTGGTTATAACGCTCACAAAAAAAGCGTGAGTATCCTCAATCTCGTACTCATGTGGTGTACCTACCTACTGGGAACCCGCTACACTTTTATCAATAAACACCGGATCACAGATGACAAACCGCTGATCATTGTCTCGAACCACCAGAGCATGAATGACATTCCTCCTATCATCTGGTACATGAGGCGTCATCATCCCAAGTTCGTCAGTAAGATTGAACTCGGGAAAGGCATCCCGAGCGTTTCCTACAACCTCAGGCACGGTGGTTCAGCCCTCATCGACAGAAAGGACAGCAAACAGGCCCTTACAGCCATTGGGAGACTGGGAGAGTACATAGAAAAACACAACAGGAGTGCTGTCATCTTCCCCGAAGGAACCCGTAGCCGGACAGGAGAACCCAAGAAATTTCAGACCACAGGTCTCAAGGTGTTGATGAAAAATGCCCCTTCTGCCCTGATCGTCCCTATCAGCATCAACAACTCCTGGAAAATGCTGCGTTACGGCAAATTCCCATACGGCATTGGTTCCCATCTTATTTTTAAAGTACACCCCCCTATCCCAAATACCGGGGATCCGGATGCGATCATTTCACATGCCGAAGAACTCATAAAAAAAGATATCTACCCTCACACATGAACACCACCGAAATCGTTGAGTCTACCATTGATTTTGTCAGGGAAACCTTAGGCGATGCGGAGGGGGGACACGACTGGTTCCACACCCAGCGCGTGTTCAGAAATGCACTGCTACTGGCAAAGGATGAAGATGTCGACGTCCTGGTGGTAAGCCTTGGGGCGCTTCTCCACGATATTGCGGATGCCAAATTCCACGATGGGGACGAAAGCATCGGACCCCGGATGGCGAGGGAATTCCTGTCTTCCATTGAAGTGGAGGAAGAAATCATTGATAAAGTGTGCTTTATCATAGAAAAGATCTCCTTTAAGAATTCCATCGGGCGCGAAAAGGAAGTGAAACACTCCCTTGAACTGCAGGTAGTACAGGATGCGGACCGCCTGGATGCGCTTGGGGCCATCGGTATAGCCAGGGCTTTCCAATACGGAGGCTACAAAAACCGGAAAATATACGATCCGGATATCTCCCCGAATCTAAAAATGGACAAGGAGGCCTATAAAAAATCTGAAGGGCCCACCATCAATCACTTTTATGAAAAACTACTGTTGCTCAGGGACAGGATGAACACCCAAACCGGAAAGAGGATAGCCGCCCAAAGACACGAATTCCTGTTGAGCTACCTGGAACAGTTCTACGCAGAATGGAACGGAGAAAGATGATCTGCCTTGGTCCAATACGCTCAGGAGTTCGGATCAAACATCCGGTTAAGTTCCATGACGAGAATTCTTTTTTTGTATCTTCCGGGATCAAAAATTCTCATTCATGCAAAGGCGAAAATTCATAAAAAACGTAACGGCTTCAACTGCTGTATTCTCAATTGTTCCCAGCTTTGTACTTGGTAAAGGACACGTACCCCCCAGCGATACACTCTACGTGGGTGCCTTTGGGGTAGGAGGAAGAGGTTTGGGCGTGATCCGTGGGCTACAGGAAACCGGAAAGGTGAAGTTCGTTTCTTTTTGTGATGTGGACGACAGGCGGGCAGCTCAGACCTATGAGCTCTTTCCCGATGTGAAGAGGTATAAGGATTTCCGCAAGGTGTATGACAAGCAATTAAAAGATATGGATGCTGTGATGGTGGCGACTCCGGACCATACCCATGCCACTATCGCCCTGCCCTTTATGAGGGCCAAGAAACACGCCTACGTGGAGAAACCCCTGACCCATAATATTGCCGAAGCCAGACTGATGACACAGGTTGCCCGGGAGAACGGGATTGTTACTCAAATGGGCAATCAGGGCGCTTCCAGTGACGGCAGCCGGCTCGCCAAGGAATGGATTAATTCCGGGGTGATCGGAACTGTGGAAAAAGTCGATTGCTGGACCAACCGGCCGGTTTGGCCGCAAGGTGTTCCCCTGCCAAAAGGAAAAGATGAAATTCCGGAGGGACTCGACTGGGACCTTTGGCTGGGACCGGCCGCAGAAAGAGATTACAACAACGCTTACCTGCCCTTTAAATGGAGGGGCTGGTGGGACTTTGGCACTGGAGCCCTTGGGGATATGGGTTGCCATATCATGGAAACCCCATTTGGAGTACTTGACCTGGGTTATCCCACTGAGGCCGAAGCCAGTTGTACCACCAATTGGGTCGGCGACTTCGTAGAGGCGGATTACAGTGCCTCCTGCCCTGCTTCCTCTATAGTCCGACTTAAATTCAACACCGAACAGCACGGCAACATCGACCTCAACTGGTACGATGGGGGTATCATGCCCGACCTTCCGGACGAACTTAAAGACGGTGAGACCATTGGGGATACCGGAGGAGGTACGGTTTTCTACGG
>NZ_JBFGBM010000140.1:0-7195 GCF_041567615.1 Muriicola sp. | reverse complement strand
GCACAAAGGCCGTAATACCCTTTTGAGCCAGCCACCGGGCCACCATGTTCCCTTCGCTTTCAATGCTTAAGGCGTAAAGTCCTCCTCCGGGAGCGATCACCACGGAAGTTCCGTTGGCTGTGCCGGGATCAGGTCTGAACACTTCCATCGTGGGTTTGGATACATTGCAAACCACCTCTGTGTTCCAGATCGTGGAGAAAAAGGCCTTTTCCCCACCTTCCCAACTTACTTCCTCAGGAGTTTCACAGGGGAGGGTGATGATTTCCTGTGAATGGACTGACAGTGAAAACAACAGCCATAAAAGGGGTATGATCAATTTTTTCATCGATGTGTTTTTGAAGTCTCGACAGCAGGCCTAATTTATGAAATAATCTCACTAAGTAAGAACGCTCGTACTAATCATTCTTCCTGCAATTCGGGATAGATCACCTCCTCGCTGATCTCAGGTATATTCCCGGGGTATTCCTTTCCCCTTAACTTCCCGACCGTATGGGCCTGAAGCTCCTCCTCAGGGTAGGAATGGATGAGGTCCTGCAGGGCTTTTACATCCAGTTCCTCCTCAACCTCTATGACCCATTTATCTGACATTACCTCTTCGAGGATGAGGGGCATACGCGGTCCTTCAAGCTTGGGGTTGTTGTGGATATGGGCCATCATGGGGTTTCCCTCTGTGGTCACGATGCTGAAGGTATTCAGGTATTCCCCTGTCTCCGGGTTGAGCCAGGGGTTCCACAGCCCTGCAAACACCAGGGGCTGACCGTCCTTGCGCGAAATAAAATGGGGATAGGTCCTGCCCCTGAAATGGTGATGCTCGTAAAAACCGTCGACAAAGATCAGGCAGCGGTGATACCTGGCAGCGGTCCGGAATGCTGGTTTTTCAAAAATCGTCTCCCCCCGGGCGTTGAGGGTGTTGTTCCAGATCTTTTTCTGCTGCATGTGATCCTTTACCCAGTGGGGTACCAATCCCCAGGTCGCCACCCGCGGGACCGAGGGTTCATCGTCTGTGTATATAAACAGTCGTGGGTGCTGAAAGCCGGAGGCGTGGTAGATCGGCAGGTCCGTAAGCGGAGCCAGTTTCTCCTCGATCTCCCGTATGGCGATCTCATCCCCGTACTGTCGGGCGCGTTTGAGCTGGGCTTCCAGGCTGGCTTTGATGTCGTAACACATGGATAGATCGGATTATTGCTTGAGGACGGACAGGACGCGTTCCGGCGTAAAGGGCATATGACGCAGCCTTTTTCCCGTGAGGTTTAAAAAGGCATTGGCGATAGCACAGGCCACCAGCGGGGTACCGGATTCACCCACTCCCTGTGGAGAGCTATCCGACGCTATCAGGGCAGTCTCAACACTATCCGGAATATCCTCCATCCTCAGGATATGGTAATCATTGAAATTCGATTGCTGGACTTCCCCGTCAATGATGGTGATCCTTTCTGTAAGTACGCTGCCGATACCCATGAGGATGCCTCCCTCGATCTGGGCTTTTACATTAGCCGGCTGAATGACAATACCCGCATCATGGGCGCTCCAGAAATGGTGCACTTTTATCTTACCGGTATTCCTGTCTACCGAGATCTCACAGATCCCGGTACTGAGTGTACCACTCCGTTCCAGGAAGGCCACGCCTTTTGCTCGTCCTTCAGGCCTGGGAGCCGACCAGTTCGAGATTCGGACCGCCTCTTCCAGGGTAGCAAGTGCTTTGGGAGCGTTTACCATCAACTCCCTTCTGAGGTCGACGGGATCTTTTTTCTGATCGAAAGCAATGTCGTCAAGCATGGCTTCTATGGCAAATTTATTGGGGCCATGACCCACTGCACGCCAGTGTTTCAGGCGGATACCATGGGAAACCTCCCGCCACTCGGCATACTGGTTGGGGATTTCGTAGTGTTCGTTCCTGATACCACTGGCCACCAGGTTCCCCCCGTCTCCGACGATGTAATGGGAAAATGCCGTGATCTTTCCATTTCGGTCCGTCGCGGCCTCCAGGCGCTGTAAGCTCATAGGCCTGTAGGCTCCGTACCTGAGGTCATCCTCCCGGGTCCACATCAGTTTGACGGCCTTTCCGGGAACTTCCTTGGCAAGCAGGGCGCATTCCGTAACAAAGTCAGTCATGCTCCTTCTGCCAAATCCTCCGCCCAGATATTGCAGGTGAATGGTCACTTTTTCAGGAGCGATTCCCAGGGCCTGGGGTACCCCTAATTTGGAATCAAAGCCCTGCTGACTGCCAACCCATACCTCGGCACTCTCCAGATCTTCAGAGACGCGAACGATGGCATTTAGGGGTTCCATCTGCGCGTGGTACACGTAGTCATTCATGAAATCCGCCCTGTATACCCTGGCAGCTCTTCGGAGGGCGGAATTTACATCCCCAATGCTGGTGATTGTCCTGCCTTTTTCGGGTCCCTCGAGGATTTTGGTATACCGGGTATAGGCATCCCGGGAATTGAAACCCGAAGCGGGTGAATCACCCCACTCAATATCCAGTGCTTTTTTGGCAGCCAGGGCTTCCTCCAGGCCTGTTGCCAGGATGCCGACGCCGTGATCCAATTCTACGGTCATAAGGACACCCGGGAGGTCAGCGATCTCCTTTTCGTTTTTAAGGGTTGGCTTCGCACCGTGTACCCTGCCTCTTTCCAGGACGGCATACATTGTATCCACCATGGGGATGTCCATTGTAAAAAGGGCTGTGCCGTCCACTTTTTGGGGGATCTCTAAGCGGGCGACGTCCTTGCCAATAAACCTGTATTGAGAAGAGTCCTTGTAAAGGATATCCGGATCCTGGGGCAGAGTTTCGGGAATGGTGAGATCAGGTACCAGTTCCCCGTAGCTTATCTTTTTGTTCAGTTCATCTGCATGCACATACCCGTTTTGGGTCCTCAACCCGCTGATGGGCACCTCCCATTTTGCTGCAGCGCTGGCCAGGAGGATATGTCGGGCTTGGGCCCCCGCCTTTCGCATGATAGGGTAATACCCTTTTGTGACCCTGCTTCCCGCAGACAGCATGACCTTGGCATTGTTGCTCCACACTTCGGAACCGTAGATCTCCGATTCCTGGGGCGAGAATTCGACCCTCACCTTTGCCCAGTCGGCATCCATTTCTTCAGCAAATATGGCCGGAAGGGAGGTCATAGAGCCCTGCCCCATTTCGGCAGCTGGGTTATAGATGGTGATCTGGCCGTCTTCTGCGAGTTCCACCCATACGGTCAGTCTTTGGGATTCGATGGCCTGTCTCTTCTCACGGTCGCTCTTGCAGGCGATAAAAGTTGGGAAAAGCCCTGAGACACCTATGAAAAGGGCCGCTCCTGAGGAGGATTTCAGAAAGTCCCTTCGATTTATACCGGGTATAGTCGTGTTCTCTTTTTTCATAATCAGGAATTTTTAACACTTTCAGACGCGTCTTCAATGGCCCGGACGATCCTCATATAGGTTCCGCAACGGCATAGATTACCGTTCATGTAGGCCTTAATTTCATCACGGGTAGGAGAGGGGTTCTGCCTGAGCAATGCCACAGCCTGCATGATCTGCCCGCTCTGGCAGTAGCCGCATTGAGGCACCTGTTCTTTGATCCAGGATCTTTGTACGGGATGGTCTCCATTCTCCGATAGCCCTTCTATGGTAACGATTTCCTGACCCTTGGAGACGCTCTCCACGGTCAGGGAACAGGCCCGGGCGGGCATTCCATCAAGGTGGATGGTACAGGCCCCGCATTGTGCGATCCCACAGCCGTATTTAGTTCCTGTGAGGCCCAGCTGTTCACGGATAACCCAAAGTAGTAGGGCATTGCCGGATGCCTGGACCTCTTGGTCCCGGCCGTTGATTTTTAAGGTATATGATTCCATGCCTTAGATGTGTTTGTATTCATCCAGTATTACCGTGTATCCAACCTGAAAACAGTTGGTAAATAAGACAGGGTTCTATTCAGTTTCTGCCTTATGGAGCTTTAAACCCCGGACCTTTGATGAAACGCCCCGGAAATGCTCCAGTATGTTCCCCGTCTGCCAGGACGGGAACTCCATTAACCAGCACGTGGATCACGCCAGTAGCGTATTGATGGGGTTCCTTAAAAGTAGCGTGGTCTGTGATCTTTTCCGGATCGAACAGGACCACATCCGCAAAATACCCCTCTCTCAACGCACCCCTCCTGTCGAGTTTTAAGTTTGTGGCCGGCAACAGGGTCAGACGGTGGATGGCTTCCTCCAGGGGGATGACCTTTTCTTCCCGCACGTAATGACTGAGAAGACGGGCAAAGGATCCATAAGCCCTGGGATGTGTGCTCTGTTCGAGGAAGACCCCTTCATTCGTATAGGATCCGGCATCCGAACAGATAGCCATATAAGGAAGGGCCAGTTTCTTCTTGATGTTGTCCTCAGACATGGAGAAATAGACCACCTGAATGCGGCTGTCATCCTCAAAGATGAGGTCGGCCACCGTTTCATTTGCAGGTTTTCCTCTTTCCAGGGCAACCTCGGCCAGGGTTTTGCCGATGAGGTGTCTCAGATCTTTATTCCTGAATCCCACTAGCAGAATGTTGTCAGGGGGTACGTGGAAATCGACCTCCCGAATCATCTTTTTCCTGAGAGCAGGTTTTCCCATGAGTTCAATGGTCTTGTCATGCCCCCCTTCCTTTGCCCAGGCTGGGAGCAGCACATTGAGTCCGGTTGAACTGGCATTGTACATATACATGTCGGTCGTAATGGCAAGGCCCTTCTCCCTGGCGTTGTTTACCTTTTGAATAGCACTATCAAGCAGGTGCCAGTTGGCCGTGCCCGAGGCTTTGAAGTGGTAAATCTCTGCAGGCAGATCGGCTTCTTCGGAGATCCTGATCAGCTCGTCCACAGCTTCGAGTAATTTCCCTTCCTCATCCCGGATATGGGAAATATACATGCCATTATTCCTCGAGGCGACCCTGGCCAGGGCGATGATCTCCTCGGTCTGGGCGTGACCGCTGGGTACGTAGATGAGGGAGGTGGATAGCCCAACGGCACCTTCCTCCATGGCCTGCTGGACCAGGGACTCCATCTGTGAGAGTTCCTCCTCCGTGGGTACCCTGTTCTCATATCCCATGACGTATTCCCGTACCGTCCCATTGCCCACAAAAGAGGCGATGTTGGGGGAGATGCCCTTTTTCTCCATAAAATTCATGTATTCCCCCAGCGTTCTCCAGCTCACCTCATATTGGATGCTGCCCTGATTCTCAGCCATCCCTGCCGCCATTTTCTCGTTGAGCGGACCCATAGACCGGCCTTCCCCCAGGACCTCCAGGGTGACTCCCTGTCTGATGTCGCTCTGGGATCGACCGTCCTCGATCAAAGAGACATTGGCCCAGCTCAGCATGTTGATAAAGCCAGGTGCCACGGCAAGTCCGGTAGCATCGAGTTCCTGTTTTCCCACAGCACCGGACAGATCGCCGATGATGGCAATGGTGTCGGCATTGATCCCTATATCGGCATATATGCCTTCCTCCCCTGAGCCGTCTAAAATCAAGCCATTCCTGATAAGGATGTCATAGGAATTGGGCTTAGAACAGCTTAAAAATGCCATGGAAATGATAAACAGGATCAATTTGGAAGTGATACGCATACTTCAGAATTTTAAGGAGGCGGTTATGATTTCTGCCATGGGCAGTCCTCTAAAAATAGTCCAAATAATGAGCACTCCCAAAACTTTCATCTTTGTACTTTTGCGCAAACTACCACACATGAATTCCCGCAAACAACAATTGGAGGCACTCGATAGGCTGCTGACCATCATGGATGAATTGAGGGCCCAGTGTCCATGGGACCGCAAGCAGACCATGCAGAGCCTTCGGCACCTGACCATTGAGGAGACCTATGAATTAGGGGACGCCATCCTGGAGGAAGACCTGCAGGAGGTGAAGAAGGAATTAGGGGACCTGTTGCTGCATATTTTCTTCTACGCCAAGATCGGGTCTGAGACCGGGGATTTTGACATTGCCGACGTTTGTCATTCCATCAGCGAGAAATTGATCCACCGACATCCCCATATTTACGGAGATGTCGATGTAGCCGATGAGGAGGAGGTGAAAAAGAACTGGGAGAACATCAAACTGGCCGAAGGAAAGAAAAGCGTACTGGAAGGGGTTCCGAACAGTTTGCCGGCCCTTGTAAAGGCGAATCGTATACAGGACAAGGTTGCCGGGGTAGGATTCGACTGGGAGGAGCCACAGCAGGTGTTCGAAAAACTGCAGGAAGAACTGGGCGAGCTGCAGCAGGAGGTCCACAAAGGGCAGGAGGGCAGAATAGAGGAGGAGTTCGGAGATGTACTTTTTTCCATGGTCAATTATGCGAGGTTCCTGAAGGTAAATCCCGAAAACGCCCTGGAGCGAACCAACAAGAAATTCATCAAAAGATTTGCCTACTTGGAAGAGAAAGCCAGGGAAGCCGGAAAATCCCTGAAAGAGATGACCCTGGCCGAAATGGATGTCCATTGGAATGATGCCAAAACCCTCTAATTAAAGTTTAGCCTTTTGTTCAGACAATACACCCGGGAATTCCGATATAACATCAGGCTCTCTATCCCTGTCATCCTCGGGATGCTCGGGCATACATTTGTGGCCTTTGCAGACAATATCATGGTAGGTCAGCTGGGAACGGCTGAACTCGCCGCCGTGTCTCTGGGCAATAGTTTTGTATTTATAGCCATGTCGCTGGGGATAGGGTTTTCTACGGCCATCACGCCCCTGGTAGCAGAGGCAGACGGGGCTGGGTTGAAATCGGATGCCAAAAGGGCCCTCAAACACGGGCTGGTCTTGTGTACCTTCTTGGGCCTCTCCCTCTTTGGGCTCATCCTCCTGCTCAAACCCCTGATGTATATGATGGATCAGCCCGCCGAAGTGGTCGTGCTCGCCATCCCTTACCTCGACCTGGTCGCCTTTTCCCTGGTCCCCCTGGTCATGTTCCAGGCTTTCAAACAATTTTCCGAAGGGCTTTCCCAGACCAAGTATCCCATGTATGCCACCATCCTGGCCAACGTGATCAACATACTGTTGAATTACCTGCTGATCTTTGGAGCCCTGGGCTTTCCAAAACTCGGGATCGTCGGGGCTGCTGTGGGTACCCTGGTGTCCCGATTTGTGATGCTGGCCTTCCTCTGGATCCTGTTGAACATGAAGGAAAAATTCCACTTCTATGTCACGGGATTCAACTTCAGGAAACTCGAGAAAAAGGTGATGAAG
>NZ_JBFGBM010000139.1:0-7384 GCF_041567615.1 Muriicola sp. | reverse complement strand
TCATGGCTTCCATGCGTATCCTCAGGATGGAGATCCCTATGAATTTCACGATGGAATTTCTCGAAGAGGAACTGAAGCGGACCATACGCGAATCTGGATTAACCGACAAGGCAGTGGTTGGCAGGTTCTATGTTTTTCCCAGGAATACAAAGGTTTGCGGCGATCCGGATCGATCCGTGTCCTATCTCATCCAGCTCAAAACGCTTTCTTCTCCCTTTTACCTCCATGAGGATTCGCCTTATGAGGTAGACCTATACAAAGATTTTTACGTCCAGGCGGGCATGTTGTCTACCCTGCCTACTGTCAGCAGGGTATTGGAAAACACAGGCTCCGTTTATGCCCGCGAAAATGGATATGCAGATTGTATCCTCCTCAACGACCTCAAAAATGTTGTGCAGACCTTAAAGGGGAACCTGTTTCTTGCAGTAAATAACAAGATAAAAACGCCTCCTTTAGCCGATGGTTGTCAAAATAATGTTCTCAGGAAAAAAGTGATAGAACTGATTGAAAAATCTCAGGAGTACGATATTGAGGAAGCTTCCATTTCCCCTTTCGAATTGCAAAAGGCAGACGAATTATTTATTGCCGAGATTTCCAGTGGGATCCGATCCGTAACCCGTTACCGAAGAACAGAGTTCAAAAAAGAAGTAGCCGTGAATTTTTTGGGGAAGCTCAATGCCGCAGCCAGATTCAGTTAAGGCTGGGGTTTTCAGGAGCATTAGACCACAAGAGGTAGTCGCCTCCCAGTTCCATCATCTTTTCCTTCCAGAAGGAAATAGCAGATTTCTCAATAATCTCACTTTCGTACTGGTTCTTTACCACGATCCAAGATTTGGAGACCAGTTCCTTGTCCAGTTGCAGTGACGACCAGCCTGAGTATCCCAGGAAGAATCGAATATCCTTGGGGGTGATAACCCCTTTATTGATCAAACTGATGGTTATATCGAAATCACCGCCCCAGAAGATACCATCAGAGATCTCAATACTGCCACTGATCAGGTGAGGGACTTTGTGAATAAAGTATAGATTGTCTTGTTCCACGGGCCCCCCGTTAAATACGGGAAAGGGCACCATGATCTCGGTGACCAGTTCACTTATGTCATAGTCAAGCGGTTTGTTCAGGATGAACCCGACGGATCCTTCCTCGTTGTGTTCTGCCAGAAGGACCACTGACCTGTTGAAGGAAACGTCTCCCGTCAGCGAAGGCTCCGCGATCAAAAGCTTTCCTTTCTTTGGTTTTAGACTGGTCATTTGGGAAGAACCTTTTTTCTAAAATAGAATAAAAGTCCAGAACTACAAAAAAGCCTGAATAAAAAAAGCACCCCTGTGATGGGGTGCTTCCGATATATTGTACAAAACAAAAATTAGTTAACAGCGCTGCTCAAATCAGAACCTGCCTTGAACTTAACTACGTTTTTTGCTTTAATGTGGATGGTTTTACCAGTAGAAGGGTTTCTTCCTTCTCTTGCACTTCTTCTAGATACTGACCAAGATCCGAATCCTACCAAAGAAACACGGTTTCCTTTTTTGAGGGACTTTTCAACGTTCCCAAGAAAAGATTCCAAAGCTTTTTTAGCGGCTGCTTTTGTGATACCAGCGTCAGCTGCCATGGCATCGATTAATTCTGTTTTGTTCATAATGGAAGTAAATTAATTGTTGTTAAATATTTTAAAGCTCAAACAAAATTAGACGGATTTGCCGTTAACGCAAGTAAAATCAAGGGAAATCAGGGTTTTTGTTGATAACTTGAAGGCTTTGTTGATAAACTCGCAATATTTTATGGAATTCTTTGAGCCCAATAATGACGGGACTTTAGCGGACATGTGCATTTGAATCCAATTTTAGCCCATTCAGGACCTCCCTGGATGCCATTTTCCGTTTGCCCGGGAGTTGTATTTCTTCCAGATCTACCCAGCCACCGTCCACCGCTATCCGTATTTTCTGATATGGCACTATTTGCCCGGTTGGACTCCTGTGTTCCTGAGGAGTATAACGGGCCCCAAAAACCTTCAAATAGATGGATTCCTCCCCGTTCCAAAGCGTCGTCCAGGCAGCGGGGTAGGGGCTTAAGCCGCGGATGTGATCGTATATCTTACTGCCCGGCAGGCCCCAATTGATCTCACAATTTTCCCGTGTCAGTTTGGGAGCTGTTTTTACGGTCTTCAGTTCTTTTTGTGGCTTGACCCTTACCTCTTCCCGGGCGATCAGATCAACGGTCTTCAGCACCAAATTGGCCCCAAGTACCATAAGTTGGTCGTGCACGGTCCCGGCGGTATCCTCTTTGGAAATCGCACATTCTTCCTGCAAAATGATGGCGCCAGTATCGATCTTCTCATCGATAAAAAAAGTAGTCACCCCTGTCCTGCTTTCACCGTTAATGACAGCCCAATTGATAGGGGCTGCGCCCCGATAATCGGGCAGGAGGGAAGCGTGGAGGTTGAACGTGCCGTATTCAGGCATATCCCAGACAACCTTTGGCAGCATTCTGAAGGCCACAACGATCTGGAGATTCGCATTCAAAGTCCGGAGCTCTTCGAGGAAGTTCTCCTTCTTGAGGTTGGTGGGCTGAAGCACCTTAAGTCCATGCTCCAACGCATAGCGTTTTACCGCTGACTGCCTCAGAGACTGACCCCGACCTGCAGGCCTGTCGGGCGCGGTGATTACGCCCACTACGTTGTATTTGTTTTGTACTAAGGCATCCAAAGTGGCTACAGCAAAATCTGGAGTACCCATGAAGACTATTCTGAGATCTCTCATGACAGGGCGGTATATTCGTTGTTATTGGTGAGTCTGATCTTTCCTTCCTCCAACAGGTACTGCAATTCCCTGAGGACGATTTCCCTTTCCCCTCCGAGGGTGTCGATCAGACTCTGGGAAGAAAGGGCTCGTTCCCGCACAAGCGTCAGGATGTGAGCATCCAATGAGGCCTCTTCCTTTCCGGAACCCTTCTTCTTTTTCCGGCAGACATCGCACAGGCCGCATGCCTGGGCCGATTTTTCCCCAAAATAATTGAGGAGTAGCACGGAACGGCAAAGGGAATTGTTGTTAACGTAGGCCAGGACAGCTTCTACGTTCTGTATTTTAATTCGGTTCAGCTCATGTATTTTATGGGCAAAGGTGTTGATGGTGCGATCATCTTCCCTGGGAAGCAGAAAAGTAATTTCCGTATCGCGTTGTTCATCAACGAATTTCAGGATCCCATCCGCCCCGGCCTTGCGAAGTACGGTTACCACCTCATCTTCTGTGGTTTCTGCTTTCTTAGCTAACAGTACAGGGTTCACAGTCGTCTCAAAATCGAACACCCCTCCATAGGTCCTTAGAAGGACCTGAAGGATCACCGCCATGCCCGGGTGGGCGTCAAGATACTCGAAGATCTCCCCTTTGGATGCTGTAAAATAAACGGTGGTCTTCTGAGAGAACTGCTGGGTCAGGGAAATAACAGAATTCTGATCCAACAGACGAAGTCCGTTATAGACCAGGGCCGGATTCAGGTCATAGGTGTTGCAAAAAGCATTGAAATTAAACGGGAAGGCCCCATCTTCCTGTCTTCCATAGGCAATCTGAAAATAGTTGTTCAATTTGTTGTACAAGTGCCTTACAAATGCCACATCGGGCAGTACAGAAATGAATTGATGGTACAGCCGCTGTTCGTCTTCCGGATTTACAAGCAGAACGGCATCTGCCCGTTCCCCATTCCGTCCGGCCCTTCCGGCCTCCTGGAAATAGCTTTCTACACTTTCAGGGAGTTCATAATGGATCACCAAATCCACATCGGCCTTGTCTATCCCCATACCGAAGGCACTGGTGGCGACCATCACCCGGACCCGATCACGGAGCCAGTCTCTGAGCCGGTCGTCTTTTTCATTACGTGTCATGCCGCCGTGAAAGGCCATGGCCTCTATACCGTGTTGGGTCAGTTCCCGGCTGAGCTCCTGAGTTCTTCTCCGGCTCCTGACGTATACGATGACCGATCCTTTTATCCCTTTGCAAAGTTGCAGCATCTGCTGCAATTTGTTCTCTTTTTTGATCACCCGGTAGATGAGGTTCCTTCGTTCGAAAGAATCCTTAAAAACCTCTGGAGAGAACATGCTCAAGTTTTCCAGAATATCTTTTTCCACTCGGTTTGTAGCCGTTGCCGTCAAGGCGATACAGGGTACGGCAGGATGTAGTTCCCTGAGGATGGAACATTTCAAATAAGCTGGCCGGAAATCGATCCCCCACTGGGAGATGCAATGGGCTTCGTCTATGGCGATCAGGTTTACGTTCATCTGACCGATCCGCTCCTGTACCCAAGACTGTTGCAAGCGCTCCGGTGAAAGGTACAAAAAGCGGTACCCCCCATATAAGCAATTGTCGAGCAAAGTACTGGCCTCGTTAAAGGAAATCCCACCTGTAAGGGCCACAGCCTTGATTCCCCTGCGTTTCAGCCCTGCAACCTGATCCCTGATAAGTGCAATTAGGGGGGAAACAACAACGCAGATCCCGTCCTGAGCTATCGCGGGAATTTGGTAGCATACAGACTTCCCGCCCCCGGTAGGAAGCATTGCCAGAACGTCCTTCCCGTTAAGGACAGCCTCAATGATTTCCTCCTGGGAACCCCGGAAGGAGCTGTGTCCCCAATATTTTTGCAGGATCTCCTCTGGTGATGTATTCATAGTTCCGGGATGACGTGTTCTATGATGTACGCAGCCCTCTCCTTCACGCTTCCCTTTGGGATGGTCAATGAAGGGTATTGGAATTCTGAATAGGTCCTGACGAGTTCCTGATGGATCTCCAGTGCCTGCTCAAAATTTTCAAGTCGTTCCTCATCCTGGGTGTAAATATCCTCCCAGGGCGGAAGAACTACTACCCGGTCGTATTTGTGCTCTTCGCAGTAGGCTACGAATTCATCGGGATATTGTTGCCTGAAATACTTCATGTAGGCCAGGACATCCGGCAGACCCCGGTCATAGAAAACGACCTGATGATCCAAGTCGGCTCCGGCTCTGAAATGTTCGAGACGGGATTCCAGCAGAAATAGATTGAACCGGAACGGATCGTCCACAAAGGCGAGAGGATTTGAGTGGATCGCATTGGGGTCACCGTTGCGCTTGGCCTCGAAAGTCAGGTCCCGGATCACCTCGTGAAAGCAGAAATACCCGTTTTGTTCGAGCTCCCGGATCACTGAAGTCTTCCCGGTTCCGGGTCCGCCTGTTATCACAATCCTCTTTGGCATGTTTCTGCTTTATCCTGAAACAAAAGTAATCAATACCTGCCTCGCAGTAAAATAGGATGAATCCCTTTATATTTGCAAAAAGATATTGCATGAAGAACGACAGTACGGATGAATTTTACAATCGGTTAAAGGAAGAACTTCTGAGGACGTCTTCATGGCCCTCGGATTACCTCTATAAATTCATTGTACCGACCGATGAGGAGAAGATCAAAGCGATTCAACTGATCTTTGACAATACGGGAGCTGTCATTGAATCCCGGAAATCGAGCAAGGGCAAATACACCAGCCTTTCTGTAACGGTCAACCTCCCGGATCCTGATGCCGTGATCAGCCACTACAAGGAAGTGGCTAAGGTAGAAGGAGTAATCTCCCTCTGAGGTAGGTTGTCTGATGGAATTTTAGTAATTTGCCCTCGAAATCATTTACTTCCAGACCCGATCATCAACTTAAATATTTTATATTGAATTCTGTAGAAAACTTAGAATACAACACAGAACGTCCGCAACTGATCATCCCGGAATACGGCAGGCATTTTCAAAAAATGGTCGATTACGCAGTATCCATAGAGGACAGGGACGAGAGGAACAGGGTGGCACAGTCCATCATCTCCGTCATGGGGAACCTTCAGCCCCACCTGCGTGACGTGCCTGATTTCCAGCACAAATTATGGGACCAGTTGTTTATTATGTCCGACTTCAAACTGGACGTCGATTCCCCATTCCCAATCACGAGCAAAGAGATGCTTCAGGCTCGCCCTGAGCCCCTGGAATATCCCCAGAACCACCCCAAATACCGATTTTACGGGAACAATATCAAACGGATGATCGACGTGGCGGTTAAATGGGAAAAAGGGGATAAACGCGATGGACTCGAATACGCCATTGCGAACCATATGAAGAAGTGCTACCTCAACTGGAACAAGGACACGGTGGATGACAAGGCTATTTTCCAGCACCTCTACGAACTGAGCGAAGGACAGATCGACCTTGCCTCGGACGGGGAGAACCTGACCGAAAGCGGCCAATTCCTTAAACAAAGGGTCGCCAAAAGCAACCGCTCGGGAGGATCCGGTAAAAAGCAGCGCAGCAATAGAGGAAAGAAACGCTACTAATTCCTGCGTAATTCATGGGTACATTTACTATAGAAGGGGGGCACAGACTACACGGAAACATCACGCCCCAGGGAGCAAAAAATGAAGCACTCCAGATCCTGTGCGCCGTTTTACTCACTCCTGAAAAGGTTACCATAAACAACATTCCTGACATTGTAGACGTCAATAAACTCATTGCTCTTTTGGAAGATCTTGGCGTCAAGATCCAGAAAAAGGGAAAGGGGTCTTATACTTTTATGGCCGATGACGTGAACCTCGATTACCTGCTCTCAGACCAGTTCAAGATCGACGGCAGGGGACTGAGGGGTTCCATTATGCTCGTCGGGCCCCTGTTGGCCCGATTTGGGAAAGGATATATCCCAAAACCAGGAGGGGACAAGATAGGCCGCAGACGGCTCGACACCCACTTTGAGGGATTTATCAAACTCGGGGCCAATTTCCGGTATAACAGAGAAGAGCACTTCTACGGGGTGGAAGCAGAAAAACTCAAAGGGACCTATATGCTCCTTGACGAGGCTTCGGTGACGGGAACTGCCAATATCGTAATGGCCGCTGTGTTGGCCGAGGGCACGACCACGATCTACAACGCTGCCTGCGAGCCCTACCTGCAACAGCTTTGCAAGATGCTGAACCGCATGGGAGCAAAGATCAGTGGTATTGGTTCCAACCTGTTGACCATTGAAGGGGTGGAGTCCCTGAAAGGGACGACCCACACCATGCTGCCCGATATGATCGAGATCGGTAGCTGGATAGGCCTGGCTGCTATGACTAAGAGTGAACTCACCATTAAAAATGTGAGTTGGGAAAACCTTGGACAGATCCCTACAGCCTTTAACACGTTGGGAATCACCCTGGAAAGGCGAGAAGATGACATCCATATTCCCGCCCATACCGAAGGATACAAGATCCACAATTACATAGACGGGTCCATCCTGACCATTGCCGATGCTCCCTGGCCCGGCCTGACCCCGGACCTGCTCAGTATTATCCTGGTGGTTGCTACCCAGGCGAAAGGGGAGGTGCTTATACACCAGAAGATGTTTGAAAGCCGACTTTTC
>NZ_JBFGBM010000138.1:0-7388 GCF_041567615.1 Muriicola sp. | reverse complement strand
GTTTTTTCTTTTTTTCCGGGATCACGACAGGAGGTTTTTCTTCCTCAATATCAAAACCGATGATCTTACGCCTGAGATCCGGTGCGCCAAAATGATAGGAGGTTACGATCTCAAAACTGGGTTCCTTAGCTTCCAGATCGGCAGATGTTCCGATCTCGATCAAAGCCCCTAAGGAGAATTTACCAAAGAAAGTTCCTCCCAGACCCCCCGAAATACCGTAAAAATTGTGATACCCCCCCTGAACCCAAAATCGGTCCGTACTGAATAAGGTATTTACCCCGTACTGCGTATCCATTTCCGGAATGGTCTTGACGAATACCATGGGCCTTATTAAGCCCCCTTCCAATAGGCCACTTCCTTCCACAGGGATTGCCATACTGGTGGACCCTAGAAAGATCTTTTCATCAGATCCGTTGTTTCTATCCCTTTCCGTTATATTGTATTCCAGGGCATTCTCTACCGCAAGCCCCAGGCTGAAATTGCCATATCCGAATTGGATTCCCGGGGCGGCTTGCACCACAAATGAGGTTCCGCTTTCGGGAAAGGGTAAGCCAATATCCGGGTTTTGCTGGAAACGGTCATCCGCCAGTTCCTGCCTAAAACCAAATACGTTCATGCCTAGGGCAAGGGACATATCCGGTCCCAGGTCAAATGCGTAAGCATAGTTCAGGACTCCTCCGGTTTGAAGGAAGAGCCCGGTATTCTGCTGCAGGAACCCAACGCCTAAAGCAGCGTTCCTGTTCATCCTATGCGTATAATTGGCAAATACGGTGGTGGGATCCGCATCTACCTGCTGCCACTGCCACCGCACCCAAAGCGAAAGGGACTGAGGGTTGTTCCGTTCCAGGGAAAAAACAGGATTGAAAAGACTGCTGTTGTACCGGGTCAGGTTGTACTGCCTAAGATCGGGGGGTAGTACGACTTCCTGAGAAACCACCCTGATAATACTGCAAAAAATGAGTGCGATTAGAAGGTGTTTTCTCATAGGGAGGTTGATTCCAGGAAATTTCATACTATTTTTACGAAAGTAAAGTTACATAATAGTAGCATACTCAACAGACAAAATCGGATCGCTTATGAAACGTATATTGCCCGCCCTTTTGCTCTCGCTTATCCTCATGACCGGCTGTAAGGAGGATTCCCAACCCGCCAAAACGGAGATCGGCCCGGAAGTGACCACCTACTACTTTATCCGGCATGCGGAAAAGGACCGAACGGACCCTGACGATCCAGATCCGGAATTGAACCAAAGAGGACTCGGCAGGGCCATGCACTGGGCAGAGATCCTGAAAGATGCCAACATCAACGCCATCTATACCACTGATTTCCGTCGAACCACCATGACGGCGGCGCCTACCGAAGTAAAATACGACCTGATCCGGCAATATTACGATCCATCCCTGATCGACATCGCCAAATTCAAGGCAGACAACCTAGGGAAGAATGTACTGGTGGTAGGCCACAGCAACACAACGCCTGAATTTGTCAACAAAATGATTGGGGAAGATAAATACGCCCCTATGGACGACAGAGACAATGGCAGCCTCTTTATCGTACAGCAGATCGGGGATCTCACTACCGATGTTCGCCTGCATTTCAGTTGTAACTGTCCCGACTGACCTCGATATCCTTCAGCCGGATTTCCGACAAGAGTTCTAGCTTCCTTCTTTCGAAAAGGGAGTCGAGTTTTACAAGGTCTGCTTCCCCTACCGGTCGGTAATTCCTGTAATCTACGAATCGTATACCGTTTACATAGCGCTCGTTATAGGCTTCACGGAATCTCATACCCCCACCGTTTACATGGAATTCATAAGCGAGGAATTTCGGTTTAAAGGTCTTCGCGTCTATCCAGTAGATATAGACATCCTCAAAATCATCACCACCCCCTTCCCGATCAAAAGTGACCTTTACTTTGTAATAACGCTTTCCCCCTAGGGTTTTTTCTCCTATCCACTCTTTATTCACAGCAGGGTCATTCAGTCCGTAGGGCAGTTGTGCAAAATAGAGCACGGAATTGATGGAATTGCTGTATATATTGGCCATACTGTCTGATACGGTCGTCTTTACATTTCGAAAATATCGGCTGAACGACCTGCCGTCCCAAATGTCTCTTACTTCCCCTGAATCGGTCTCCCGCGTTCTGGTCATGACCTTTCTGCCCCCGGTTCGTTCAAGAGTGTAGGAACCATCGCGGAAACGGAAGCTGATATTGCTCTGTTCGTAGAGATCCCCTCCGGCATCGGCAATGGCCCGGTCAACGACCGACTGGGCGGTGATTCTTTTATTTACTTCACCACAGGAGGTGAAAATGACCCATAGAGAGGCAAAAAGGAACAATAATAAGACAGGCTTGCGTTTTTTCATATTGCAAAGAAACAGGGATTATTCCTGAAATTGAAGGGTGAGCTCCTCGATTTGTTATTATTTTTGTGCAGCCATGCAAAAAAACATCAACATCAGAAACAAAAAAGCGAGCTTCCAGTACGAATTGCTGGAGACCTATGTTGCAGGGATCGTACTGTCCGGTACCGAGATCAAATCGATCCGGCTGGGCAAGGCTTCGATCGCTGAGAGTTTCTGTGAATTTAATGAGAAGGGGGAATTATTCGTGATCAACATGCAGATAGACGAGTACTCACATGCCTCACATTTCAACCATAAACCCAAGGCTTCCCGAAAATTACTGCTCAACAAAAAGGAGCTTAAGAAACTGCATAAAGAGGTACGCACCAGCGGGCTGACTATCGTACCTCTGAATGTCTTTATAAATGAGAGGGGATTTGCCAAGATGAAGATCGCCCTCGCCAAAGGAAAGAAACTCTACGACAAACGAGAGGCCATCAAGGAAAGGGAAAGCAAGGTGCGATTAGACCGGGTAAAGAAGAGTTTTAATAATTAAGTGCGTGTGAGCTCTCAATTCTTGTCCTCCAGGAGGGGAACGAATCTAAAACTACCAAAAGCCTCGCGCTCAAATTCTGTATCGGATTTCCGGGTAATCCGCATCATCACCTGATCTTCCGTCCCTACCGGGATGACCATCTTCCCTCCTACCTTTAACTGGGAAAGCAGTTTTTTAGGTACTTCAGGGGCCCCGGCAGTCACGATGATCCGGTCGAATGGCGCATGCTCAGGAAGTCCTTTATACCCATCCCCAAAGACAAACTTTTTAGGCCTGTACCCCATTTTCCTGAAGAAGATGGTGGTTTTTTTATAGAGTTCAAGCTGCCGCTCCACCGTATACACCTTTGCCTTGATGTGAAGGAGGACAGCCGTCTGGTAGCCGCTTCCCGTCCCTATCTCCAGTACCTTTTGGCCGGGTTCAAGGTCTAGTAATTCGGTCTGATAGGCCACCGTATAGGGTTGGGAAATGGTCTGATCGGCCGCTATAGGAAAGGGCTTGTCCTGATAGGCGTGGTCTTCAAAACTACTGTCCATGAACAGATGCCTGGGAATGGTCCGGATAGCCTCCAGAACCTTTTTGTCCCGGATTCCCTTGGCCTCCACCAGATCAGCCAGTTTGTTCCGCATCCCACGGTGTTTAAAAGTGTCTTTCAAAAGGGGTAGTATTAGAGGATTTAATCTTTTGCCGTAAAGTTACCACATTTCCATATTTCCATTTTTTGTCCGGGGATCGATTTAGGATTAATCTCCGTATTTTTGACAAAATTTTTTTGATTATGCTGAATGTAGGTGTTTTGGGTGCCGGACATCTGGGAAAGATACATCTCAGGCTGCTGAATGAATCCTCCAAATACAATCTCGTCGGGTTTTATGACGCAGATGCCATCAATGGCAAAAAAGTGCAGGCTGAATTTGGCTATACCTATTTTGACAATATCAACAAACTGATCGATGCAGTAGATGTTGTGGATATCGTGACCCCTACCCTCTCCCATTTTGATTGCGCCAAAAAGGCGATGGAAAAGGGAAAGCACGTTTTCCTAGAAAAGCCTATAACCAAAACCCTGGAGGAGGCCGAAACCCTCATTTCCATGGAAAAACAATACGGTGTGAAAGGGCAGGTAGGCCATGTAGAACGATTCAATCCGGCTTTTACAGCTGTAAAGGGCATCATCAGTAATCCCATGTTTATCGAAACCCACAGGCTGGCTGAATTCAACCCCAGGGGAACGGACGTTCCCGTTGTACTCGACCTGATGATACACGATATCGATGCTATCCTGAGCGTAGTGCCTTCAGAGGTGAAGGACATCCACGCAAGCGGAGTCTCAGTGATCAGCAGCTCACCGGATATTGCCAATGCCAGAATCGAATTTGAGAACGGCTGTGTGGCCAACCTCACCGCGAGCCGGATCTCCCTCAAGAACATGAGAAAATCTCGTTTCTTCCAGAAGGATGCTTATATCTCAGTTGATTTTCTTGAAAAAAAGGTAGAGGTGGTACGGATGAAAGATGCCCCGGAGTCTCCCGGGGAATTCGATATGGTCCTTCAGAATGCAGAGGGGATCAAAAAACAGATCTATTTTGAAAATCCGGAAATCGTCAGCAACAACGCGATTTTGGATGAATTGGAAACATTTGCGGAGGCAATCGAGAATGACACGACTCCCAAAGTTACCCTGGAAGACGGGACCCGTGCCCTCAGAGTCGCCCTGCAGGTGATAGCTTCTTTTTAAAATTGACAACTATACTATAAAAAACCCTATGATAAAGAATGTTACAGTGATCGGTGCCGGAACCATGGGCAATGGCATTGCCCATGTGTTTGCGCAACATCAGTTCGAAGTTACCCTGGTCGACGTTTCGGAGTCGGCCCTGGAAAAAGGTATGAGCACCATTCGCAAAAACCTGGACCGGATGTTGCAGAAAGGCGTCATTGATGAGAAAACGGTAAGTGACACTCTGGAGAATTTGACTGCAACCACCGATTTGAAGTCGGCTGTCTCAAAGGCGGATCTCGCAGTAGAGGCTGCCACGGAAAACCTCGATCTGAAATTGAAGATCTTTAAAGATCTGGACACCCATTGTCCTGAGGATGCGATCCTGGCCACAAATACTTCTTCCATCTCCATCACCCATATCGGCTCCGCTACCCGGAGACCTTCTCAGGTGATCGGCATGCACTTCATGAATCCCGTGCCCATCATGAAACTGGTCGAGATCATCAGGGGATACAATACTTCGGATAAGACAGCAAAGACCATCATGGAATTGTCCGAAAAACTCGGTAAAACCCCCACCGAGGTCAATGATTATCCGGGATTCGTGTCGAACAGGATCCTGATGCCCATGATCAACGAAGCCGTCGAAACCCTGTACAACGGGGTTGCCGGGGTAGAAGAGATCGATACCGTGATGAAACTGGGTATGGCACATCCCATGGGACCCCTGCAGCTGGCAGATTTTATTGGACTCGACGTCTGTCTTTCCATTCTTCACGTACTCTATGACGGGTTCAAAAATCCCAAGTACGCCCCTTGTCCATTGCTAACAAACATGGTCATGGCAGGGAAACTCGGAGTTAAATCCGGTGAAGGCTTCTACGATTATTCCGAATCAAGGAAGGCGGAAAAGGTCTCCACTCAATTCAGGAAAGCGTAATGGCGGTTGTAAGACCCTTCAAGGCCATCAGGCCTGCTCCGGACAAAGTCTCCCACGTGACATCCCGGTCGTATGAGGCCTATTCTAAGGAAGAACCGAAGGCCATCCTGAAGTTCAACCCTTTTTCTTTCCTGCACATCATTAATCCCGGATTTAAGTTCGACAAAAAGGTTTCCGGGGAAGAGCGGTTTAAACTCGTCCATAACCGGTATTTGGAATTTTTGGAAGAGAAGGTCTTTATCAAGGACAAGGAAGCGAGTTTTTACCTCTATCAGACCAAACGCAATGATTTTTCCTGTTGTGGCATCTTTTGTGCGACCAGTGTTGCGGATTATCGCAACAACGTCATCAGGAAACACGAGAATACCATAGAAAGCAGGGAACGACTCTTTGCGAGCTACCTCGATACGGTGAAATTCAACGCAGAGCCGGTTTTGATGACCTATCCGGACCATCCCACCATAGCCGGGATTATAAAAAGCACCCGTAAGGAAGAACCCGTGTATCACTTCACCACTCCGGACAAGACCACTCATTATCTATGGAAAATATCCGACCCGGATGCGATACAATCTATCGAGAAAGCCTTCTCCCAGATAGACAGCCTGTATATCGCGGACGGGCACCACAGAAGTGCTTCTTCTGACCTCCTCGCCCAATGGTGTGAGGCAAAGAATCCCAAACACACCGGCAGGGAACCATACAACTACTTTATGAGCTACCTGATTCCGGAGAGCGAGATCCGTATTTTCGAATTCAACCGACTGGTGAAGGACCTCAATGGGCACACCAAAGAGTCATTTCTGGTTCGCCTGGACGAATTTTACCGGATCAAGAAAACGGATATGGAATTGTATAAACCCAGCAAGAAACACCATTTCAGCATGTACCTCGATGGGGATTTCTATTCCCTGTACCTGCGCAAGCATATCCTGCCTATGGACAACCCTCTGAGCAAGCTGGATACCCATATTTTGTATAAGACCATTCTGGAGCCCATCCTGGGGATCAAGGACCTGCGGAATGACAAGCGCATACAATACGGCTACGGTAAGCACAATGTACTCCGTATGAAAACAGAGATCGACAAGGGGAACTTCAAGGTGGGGTTTAACCTGGTGCCTATTACCATAGAGGAGATCAAGGCGGTGGCAGATGCCCAGCTGGTCATGCCCCCCAAGAGCACGTACATAGAACCCAAACTCAAAAGCGGTCTCGCCATTTACGAATTTTAGCCTCTATGATGTCTATCGCCTCTAACCTCAACACTGTCAGGAAGGACCTCCCTAACCATGTGGAACTCGTCGCGGTATCCAAGACCAAATCCATCGAGGAGATCATGCAGGCCTACAATGCCGGTCAGCGTATCTTCGGGGAGAACAGAATACAGGAAATGACCGAGAAATGGGCCGCTCTGCCCAAGGATATCTCATGGCACATGATCGGGCACGTACAGAGAAATAAGGTGAAGTACATGGCCCCATATGTATCCCTCGTCCACGGAGTAGACAGCCTGAAACTTCTCAAAGAACTCAATAAACAAGGAAAAAAACACAAAAGGGTGATCCCCTGCCTGTTGCAGATGCACATTGCAAGAGAAGAAACCAAATTCGGCCTGGATGAGCAGGAATTGCAAGCCCTGGTGGCCTCCAATGAGTTCAGGGAATTCAGGAATGTACAGGTAAGGGGATTGATGGGCATGGCCACCTTTACGGACAAGGAAGAGGTGATCCGGAAGGAATTCCACGAATTGAAGCTCATGTTCGATGCACTAAAGAACATTCTGCCCGGGCTCGACATACTTTCCATGGGGATGAGCGGAGATT
>NZ_JBFGBM010000137.1:0-7406 GCF_041567615.1 Muriicola sp. | reverse complement strand
TCCCCCGTTTTGGCACTGGTCAGGTAATCATACGGAATGTCGTGTTCCTCCAGTAATGAACTAACTTCCTCCTCAGGCACGAGGTCCTTTTTGTTCCCTATGACCACCGTGGGGCGATCATGTACTTTACTTTTTACGATCTCCAGGTCTTCCTTGAGGTTCTGGAATGTGGAGGGCCTGTTTATATCGAACACAAAGATCACTCCATGGGTCCCCAGCAAATAGGCCTCGCGTATCTGTTCCAGTTTGTCTGTCCCTTCGAGGTCCCAAAGGATGAGGGAAACGGAGTCTTCATCTGAGAGTTCAACTACTTTTTTGCTGATATGCACCCCTATAGTCACCTTGTACTGGTCGGAGAACTGATTGGAGACAAACCTGCGGATCAGGGAGGTTTTACCGACCCCAAAATGCCCTAGGATGACAACCTTTTTAGATTTTTGCATTGCCGAAACTCGCTTCCAGTTCCTTGATTAACAAGTCCTTGTCTATGCTTCGCACCTCTTTCCCCTGTTTTTTATCATCCTTGGAATGAAAGACCAGGTCGAGGTTCATAGCCATAAAGTTGTAGTAGAAATTGAAGATGATGTCCTGTAACTTGTTCTTGGAAGTGAGATGATAGTCTCCGGAGATCACGACGGCCACGTAATGGGTCACAAAACTTTGGAGGTGGATATTGTAGAGTTCGTACTGTATGAGTTCGAGGTTCTGGTTCTTCTTGTGGAAGGCATCTTCCACAAAACCTTTAATGGCCGTAAGCATCCCGGAGATCATTTCCTCGTCTATGGAATCGGTTACGGAATAGCTCGCCTTCAGGATCCCGGTATCCCTTTCAATGAGCAGCACCTGTTCGATGGTTGCTGAGGAAAGCTCTTTCATGAGCTGCTGTTCCTCTGTCGGGCCCCCGAACCAGGAACGCATTTTCCTCTTAAACCTCTTGAGGAACCCTAGCTGGTTATCTATTTTCTCAGAGAGCATCTTGATCTCCTGGGCCACGTACTTTTTGACCATCTTACCCAGGACGGGATAGAGGGCATCCACCACCTCGTCTTTGTGGTTCTTGATCTCTTTCTTCAGGGTGGCTGTAATGGTGGGACCCAGGGTGTCCGGAATACTTTTGGTAAACGCACTGATCTTCTGATCGACCAGGGGGTCTACTTTTTCAGCCAGTTGCTTCTGGTCATTGATGATGTGCTCCACCAGCGTGATCCTTTTGGCAATATCCTGTACCGCACCCCTGTCGTCGGGGAACAGGATATCCTTGAGGATCTCCAGTTTAGCTTGTTCATCCATCTTTGTGACCATGGATTGAAATTATTTCTTGCGGATCTTTTCGCCCAGTTCGATCAGGAGATCACCTAACTCCTCTTTTTGAAGCTGGCCTTTCTCCAGGTCTTCAAAGCGGGATTCCAGTTTGTCTTCCAGTTCGGTGATCCGGATATTGATGTCTGTTGAGACATCGTCTATAGACATCCTGAGGTCGGTCCTTACGGCTTCAATCAGTTCTTCCAGCTGTTTTTTCTTGCTGAGGATGTCCTTCTTGAGGAGTTCGAATTCGGATTCATAGGCCTGGATGTTCTCCCCGAAAATCAGATTTTTGATCAGCTCGATCTTGGAGGCAGTTTCCAGGTCTTTCTTTTTGCTGCCATGCACGGTTGAAAAGTCGTCGTTGGTCATAAGGAATTCGGTTTATTAACAAAATGGTTTAAAGCACAGATCTGCTTAAGGCCGAAATAGTCTCAAATATAACAAAAATAGGTGGATCACACCCGTATGCGGGGCAAGCACTATTTTTACCGGACAAATGGAATAAAAATGCTGAAAGCTCTGTCAATCAGGCTTACCGAATTCCCGGAAAATCCAGTTTCGGAATGATCACAGTCCCTCAGGAGTCGATCTCCATCCTGGAAGATCAACAATTCAGTAAATGGTGCGATATACAAATAGTTACTGTCCGTGTTTTTTGTGGGTAGCGACCTTTGGTAGATTTGACTCGCTACCAAGGTCCTACTCCTGATTTTCCTGTCAGTCTTCCAGGCTAAAGAGCTCCTCCACACTGCAATTAAAGATCTTACCCAGTTTAAGCCCAAGTTCGAGGGAGGGAAAATACTTGTTGTTCTCTATGGCGTTGATTGTCTGCCGGGATACCTGGAGTCTGATGGCGAGATCCTCCTGTGTCATGTCATGGGTGACCCTGTGTATTTTGATGGTGTTTTTCATGCTCAGGAGGTGTAGTGTTTACGCAGGGCAAATCGCAACCTCAGATTAAAGAAGAGGATGATCGTAAACAGGTTAAAGACCAGGACGTGAAAGTACGCAAGGCCAAAGATCAGCAAGGTCGCAAGGATCATGATGGCGTAGTTGACATAGAGAGACCAGATCAGGGAATCGAGGCGGAGTTTGGCGATAAGCTCGTCCTCTATCTTTTCCCGGCTGAAGCTGTGGACAATGCCCGAAACAATAATTACGATGGTGAGCAACTCGTCCAGGATCCCGTTCTCTATCCAGAAACCTTCCGAACTTAAAAAATCTCCGGTGGAGAAAAAATCCGGTACGGGAACCACCAGTAGATCGTCAAACTGGTCTGTGAACCAGAGATAAGAACCTGCGATCAGGGCGAGGTAAAAGATCCATCCTGAAAGGGCCTTAAACCGGTTGGGAAAGAGATAATTTTTCATGATAAAACCATTTTGGTTACATCAAATGTACAATAAATATTACATAAAGTAAAAAATATTATACATAAAGTAAAAAATAATAGCTGATCTGTATGTGTTTTTTGGGATCATGTCAGTAAAAACCTCTTTTATTGTTGGGAGGCCAGGTCAGCACTTACCTGGTCTTCCTGGATCTGCCGGGCCTTGGAGACGGCAGAAGAGACCAGTCCGGCCGGGACGGTAACCACTCCCACCCCTATAATGAGCACAAAAAAGGTAAAGATCTTGCCCCCCAGGGTGATGGGATATACATCCCCGTATCCCACAGTGGTCAGAGTTACGATGGCCCACCAAAGGCTGTGGAAGATGGAGGAGAACACCTCGGGCTGGGCCTCGTATTCAAAGAAATAGATCCCGCAGGAGGTAAGGTAAGTAAAGATGCCCGTGATGATCAGGAAGAGGACGATCTCCTCTTTTACGATTCCCGCGGCAATATGAATTCGCTGCATGGCCCTGTTGTACCGGATGAGTTTCAAAGCCCGGAAGATCCTGAAGATGCGGAAAGCCCGAAGTGCCCTCAGATCGAATGCCCGGGTCAGATAGAAAGGCAGGATGGCAAACAGGTCGATGATCCCGTAAAAACTGAAAATATACCTCCATGGATGTTGAGCGATGAAGATGCGGAGGAGATATTCAGCTGTAAAAATGATCACACAGAAGACCTCAAAGGAATAGAGCATTTCCAGCACCGCAGGGTCGTTGCCGGGCAGGGTCTCTATGGCAAAAGCGATCAGGGAGGCGATGATAAGGAACTGTATGCTGTAGTCAAAGATCTTTCCCTGACGGGTGGAGTTGTCGTCGATCAGGAGGCGGAGTTTTTCTTTCATGTTCGGAAGTCTTGATTTTTTCGTTTAAAATAAAGCGAAAAAAGCAAGAGTCAAAGCAGACATAGTCAGCGGATCTACGTTTTCAGATTCTCAATCACTTTAATTTTCTAAAGATTGTAGGCATAGCATCAGGGTCTATGGCTTCCATCTCTACCAGTTCAAGGGATCGGACCATGGGCAGGGTGGCCGACTTGTAGTGTTTAAAATGCGGGGTTTGCAGGTGGGCTTCGTAGGCATCTTTGTCTGCATAGATCTCCAGCAACCGAATCTGATTGGGATGCGATTTTTGATACATAGGGTAAATAACGATCACTCCGGGTTCCACTTCCACGGAGGTCTTGGCCTCCTCCTTCAGGATAGAAAGGTATTCTTCGAGGTATTCCGGTGCTACCTCGATCTCTGCCATCCTGACCATCATATTTTCAGGCTGGAAGGCATGCATACCCGGTTTTTCTTGATTACAGGACAGACAGAGTAGGAGGGATGCCACGATTAATGTAAATGATTTCATCTCAGGAATCTTTAATTGTTATTGACTGATTGAGGGAGTGCAACACTTACTGCTCCGACCATACTGCGAGCTCATTCCCCCCCGGATCCAGGAAGTGGAATCGCCTTCCTCCCGGGAAAGAAAAAATGTCCTTTACCAGGGTCCCGCCGGCTTCAATGATCTCCATCTTCAGTCCTTCGAGATCTGCGTGGTACAGGACCACCAGTACCCCGTTGACAACCGGATCATCCGTCCTGCGAAACCCTCCGTCCACGCCGCTTCCCGTGAAGGAAACATAGTCCGGGCCGTAGTCGGTAAAGGTCCATCCAAAGAGCTTGTTGTAAAAGGCTTTGATACCTTCCAGGTCGGCCGCCTGAAATTCGATGTAATCGATGTGATTGTTCTTCATGACAAAGAGGTTTAACGGTCTTGTTTTGCCACAGTATGTCTGTTCACTTCCTGTACCGGTTTTTTCAAGATCTTTAGGGGGTTACCCGATAATTCAGTTCCACCATCCCATTTTTAAAGACCATATGATCTGCCAGTTCCAGGGATATTTCACGCCCGACGCTGTCGAAGAAGGGGATACCCTCTCCAAGAATGACCGGAGCAATAGTGATCACAATATGGTTTACCAGATTCAGTCTCAAAAATTCGCTGGTCAGGGCAGAACCCCCTACCATCCAAATATTCTCGTGTGTTTTTTTAATGGAATGTGTTGCTTCTTCCAATGGTCCGTTGAGAAATACAACAGATTCTTTGTCGGTATTCAGTTTTCTTTTCGTGAATACGTACACAGGCTTGTCCCGATAAGGCCATCCGAGTTCAATGGCGTGTTCGTAGGTTCTGGATCCCATGACGTAACAGTCAATGGACTGGAGGAAGCCGGCAATATAGTCTTCCGATAATTCAATTCCCTCCGGGTAGTGATGTTGTGGATTCATCCAAGATACATCGCGGTCCTCTTTGGCAATAAAGCCGTCGAGGCTGCATACCATATGAAGAGTTACCCGGGATGATTCTTTGGCCATAGGTCTGAGTTTAATCCTGTGCCGATTCTTTCCTGTTTGATTTAAGGTTGTCGATACGGTCCGCCCTGATGAATTTCTTCTCACAGTATGCTGACGCCAAAATAAATAAACTGACTCAGGTGCATTTCTTCTTTATTTTATCCAGAGCCTTTGGAAATGTACTTTTCATAAAGTCCAGATGCTCATCCATAATGTCGATATCCACCTTGAGGGTGTACTGCCCTTCTCCTTCGACAAGGGTGTATTGTTCGGTAGACCCACTCCATAGCCGGGTCTCCTCATCGAGGGGCTGTGGCTTTCCGTCCACCACATTCCCGATATGCCTGAATTTCATGATCTTGTCAGGGACGTGGGTCTCTACCTCGCTGTAAATACCATTCTGATCCGGATTGAGGAATAATACGGTACTGCCTTCTTTCCATCCATCGGTGACCGCGTAGGAACCTTCAAAGAAGACACCGGCCCAGTCACGGTAGGAGGCCAGATCCCAGAGCGCTTTCCAGATGGTACTTTTTTCTGCTTCTATGTCGATGCTGAAATGTAACCTGTTCATACTATTTATATGACGTTTGAGGTGAATGGCATAAATGTTTTAAGCTCTCATGACGCCGGCACAGACTCGGGTGCATTGCACCTTGCACTCCCTTCCTGAAAATAGTCCACATCTGGGTTGATAGACCTTACTTTTTTGTCTGCTGTTCTGCTCGTGGGATACGCTTGATCAGTTCGGTATTCTGATCGTGTTGGGCGCTATAGGACATCACCAGGGTTCCCCTGTTTCCGTCCTTAGCCTCGATGGCGAATACCACCGTTTCATCCTGAGGATCGGTCATCCCTTCAAACCGGAAGAATTCCACGATCCTTAGGTCCTCCGGCTGGTAACTGCCCCCGAATAAGGATCCGATGATTCCGGTCTCACCCGCTCTGAAGTCTTCGCGGAACCCTTCTTCAGTGAGGGAGTTCACAGCCTGTGAAAGAGTATCCCAATCCCTGCTGTTCATGACTGAATTCATTACGTATTGCATTTCAGGTACACCCGGCCCGACCATATGTTCACCCGTTGGTGTGTCTTTAAAATAAGCCCTTACCCGGCCCTGGAAACCTTCCTTAAGATAGTGAAATTATTCCGGTATCTGAAGTCAGAGAAGATAAGATATTAGCCAAGGATGATCCCAACACTTTGTATGCAGGCACTTTATGGCAGGGATTGCAAAATTCTTTGCCTTACCATATGAGGTTCTGTTGTGCCAATCCTGTATGTTTTACCATTTTTCAGACCGATTTCTACCGCCTTAGATCCACGGACTGAGTAAAGCCACATCCTGGGCCAGAACCATTTTCGGATCCCCTGTCCGTAATACCAGGGATTTACTACGATGTGCACCGAGGTGATCTCGCGTAGGAGAAATTTCTTCCTGAACAGGCCGAATCCCATGCTGATCCGGAAATAGTGCGCGTCTATCACGATGCTGAGTGATACGAAGGAAAAGAGGTAGACCACGATGATCACCATCAGCATGGTCATCAGGAAGTTGGGACCCGAGTCGTAGGAGGGAGGCTCCGCCAGGGCCGAGAGGTACACCCAGGTAAAAAAGGCCCCTGCGGTCAGGGTCATCATTAGGGCTATATAGCTGATCTGGGTACGTGCGTAATACATAGATTAAAGATAGGCATTTCAGGGTCGTACTGTGTAACCGTGTGATGCCTGCTATCCCCCGGTCAAAGGCTCCCGTCCGTTTCCTCTTCCTGAAGGATATCCCGGACTACCAGGTCCTGTACGGTATGGATCAGCATTACCGGATAAAGGGAATCAAAGACGATATAATAAATACCGAAAAGCAAACCCAGGAACGTGGATTTCAGTACTTCTTTACCCAGGTAAAGATGGCCTACACCAAAGATCAGCGTGGAAATGAGTAAGATGTATACCAGGTGGAGGGAAGGGAAGATCACAGCAAGCGCAAAAAATATGTACCCCCGGTAGATGATTTCTTCCGTAATTCCAGCAGATAGGGATAGGTAATTCCAGACCTGCTTCTCCTTCGCAGTGATGGGCAGGAAGAATTTAAAATCCTCAGCAATGCCCCCGGCGAGTTTCTTACTTTTTTCTGATTGAGACCTGAATATTCGGATGTAGTAAAGGTTCTGCAGAAGGTGAAAAATATAGAGTGCTATCCCGGGGTAAATGATCCAGCCGGAAAGAGTTGAATTCCATGGTGCGGACCATTTCAACCCGAGATCGTCCAGGCTTACACCCGATATCGGGATCAGCAGAAGGATCAGGAAGACGACCAGCCAGGACGCAAACATGCTCGACCTGTAAAAACTGATTTTGGAATAGGCT
>NZ_JBFGBM010000136.1:0-7430 GCF_041567615.1 Muriicola sp. | reverse complement strand
GAACTTTCTCCGTCGGGAATAAGTATTGATATGTTCTTTTTCATAAAAATTTAATTCTAACCCAGCTCGTGCAAATTACTTGAAAATTTTGTCGCTCTGACTTGTTAATCCAAGATCAGCGATCTTTTCTCAATTTACGCACTACCTACACTTAGATCACTGATAATGTTTGAATAAAAAAGGCCCCGTCTGTTGAGATCGGGACCCTTTTACGAGAACACTATATGAAAATGAAAAAATTAACTCCTTTTTAATTACACAGTAAACATACAGGAGAAATTTCCATTTCCATAAATTTTGTTGTCAACCTTCGCGCTTATGTGGTGAAATCCCGATTTCTAAGGATGAGGTATTCAGCGGTCAGGGGAGGGCGGCAATAACTTCTCTTAAAAACACGTTGGTATCGAATTGCGGCTCTTCGGCCAGTCCCGTCCTTACCACGACCAGGTCTTTTGAAGGAATGATGAATACGTGCTGACCCTGATATCCGTTGGCAGAGTACATGTCTCTGGGAACATCAGGGAATTTGCCGTGTGCATTCAGCCAGAAATGTGCGCCGTAGACTCCGTTGGAATGTTCAGTGGGTTCCGTCGCATAAGACACCCAGGCAGGGTGAAAGATCTGCTCCCCGTTCCAGTTTCCCTTTTGGAGGTAAAGTTGTCCGAACCTTGCCCAGTCCCGGGTACTGGCCCAGGCATAAGATGAACCGACAAAGTTCCCTGCTAAATCGGTCTCTATGATCATGGAATGCATGCCGATCTTATCAATCAGGGCCTTGTAGGGAAAATTCAGGTAATTTTGATAGGTGGAAAAGGTATTTCTCAGAAGGCCGGAAAGCAGGTTGCTCGTCCCGGAGGAATAATTCCATACCTCAGTGGGCTCGGCCACCAATCGCTTTCCTGCCTGTACAGCAGCCATGTTCGACTCCATAAAAAGCATCTTGGTCACATCGGAAATGGTCGAATAATCCTCCTCCCAGTCGAGTCCGCTTTGCATCCTGAGCAGATGATCCAGGGTGATCTCCTTCCTGCCATCTGCCTCCCAGGAGGGCAGACCAGCCTTGTCGTTCATACTTATTTTACCCTGGTATTCCAGGATCCCGAAGAGGGTGGCCAGGACACTTTTCGTCATGGACCAGCCAAGCACAGGGGTATCCGGGTCAAAACCGTCCGCATATCTTTCCGCCAGGATATGACCTTTATAGAGTACCAGAACGGTCCTGGTCTTAACCGTATCCGCAAAGACGTGATCCAGGGCTCGGCTGAGTTTTCCATAGTCTACTCGACTGAAGGTAGTGTCCCTGGCCGGTAAATGCCCATGGGGATAGGGGAGGGGAATGGTCTGCTGCACCCTTAAAGGAACTTCGGAATAGAGTCGGTGATCTACGTCCCCATTGGTCAGGACACAACCCAGGCCATCCCGGCATATCGCCTTTCTCTCCATGAGTCCGAATACTTCTGCGGAAGCGACCTTGTTGGTTAGATCATAAGAAGACTCTGCCAGTTTGATCAGGGGAACATTATTGTCATTCTCAGCAACAGAATTCAGGGTTCTCCCCGCGATAAATAGGGTAGAAGCCGTGTTCTTTGCCGCGTAACCCGAGATCAGATTAAGCTTGGGATATTGGATTATCACGGTAATGACCAAAATTATAAATAGAAAAAACAGAATATATTTTATCTTCTTCATGTTGTAAAACGCACTTGTGAGTAAAAGGTTTTTAATTGCCTATCTTCTGGATGTTTTTTAAAGGTATATTTGAATGAATAAAGCAAAAATGCGTGAATAAAATGACTAGTGCAATTTCTACAGCGAACAGAATCCTTTCGGTTTGCTTTTCTGCCTGTTTATTGCCCTTACTTTTTATCTCTTGCTCCCGAGGTGATCACGATAAATTGTTTCGAGAAGTTCCTTCTGATATCAGCGGAATCACCTTCAACAATTCGCTAACGGAAAACTATGCTTATAATATGCTGATGTTCTCCAACTTTTACACCGGTGGAGGTGTGGGAGTACTCGACGTCAACAACGATGGACTGCAGGATATTTTTCTGGGAGGAAACCAGGTAAGCAGCAAGCTGTATCTCAATAAAGGGGAGCTTCAATTTGAGGATATTACGGCCGCAGCCGGAGTGGAAACAGATCGCTGGATTACAGGTATTTCCATCGTTGACATCAACGCCGATGGTTTTGATGACATTTACCTTTCGGTTTCCGGCTTTGTCAGTTTGGGTAAAACTGAAAACCTGCTGTTCATCAACAACAAGGACAATACTTTTACCGAGATGGGGTCAGCTTATGGGTTGGATGAGAAAGCACAAACAACCCATACCAGTTTCTTTGACTACGATCGGGACGGAGATCTGGATGCATTTATGGCCATCAATCCTACCGATTTTACCCTTTTTTATATGAACAGGGTTAAGAGGCCTTCTTTAAACGGGGAAGCCAAAAGCACAGACAAACTCTATGAAAACCAGGGCGACGGGACATTCCGCGACGTAAGCCATGAAGCGGGTATTAAGATAGAGGGGTACAGCCTGGGGCTCAATACCTATGATTTCAACGGGGACGGATGGACGGATATATTCGTGACGAATGATTTTATTACCAATGATATCCTCTATTTGAACAAAGGGGATGGCACCTTTGAAAACGCTCTGAAAACAGCCTTTGATGTGACCAGTTATGCCAGTATGGGGAATGACGTGGCCGATATAAACAACGACGGACAGCCCGACTTGTTCACCCTGGATATGTTGCCGGAAGACAACCAGCGCGAAAAGATACTGGTCAACACAACGAACTACAACTTCTATCAAATGGTGCTCAAACTGGGATACCATCCACAGTTTTCCAGAAATATTTTGCAGCTCAATAATGGTGACGGGACTTTTTCTGAAATCGGTCAGTTGGCCGGAATATCGCGTACGGATTGGAGTTGGAGCCCCCTCTTTGCCGATTTTGACAATGATGGGTTTAAGGATTTGCACGTGACCAACGGATTTCGGCGTGAGTTGGGAAATTTGGATTATATCAACTACAACACCCACTCCCCCTTTGTGAACCCTGGTTCCGATATTCAAAAACAAATCGATGAAATTCACAACACCCCGGGTATTCCCCTACCCAATTATTCCTTCAGGAATACAGGAGATTTAAATTTTGTCAATACCACCGAAGAGTGGGGATTTGAAAAGCCTACCTACAGCAATGGCAGTGCGGTGGCAGATTTGGACAATGACGGGGATCTCGACCTGGTGATCAACAATGTCGATATGCCAGCCATGCTCTATGAAAATCGTTCTGATGAAAAGGGGAATCACTTCGTTAAGGTCAAACTGAAATTTAGGGGTGCCAACCCGGATGCCGTGGGTGCCAAGGTATATCTGGAAAGAGAAGGCGGCAGGCAGTTACAGACGGTCAACCCCTATAGAGGCTATCTCTCATCCTCTGAAAAGATCCTTCATTTCGGTCTAGGGGATTCTTCTGGGAACAGTCGTTTAAAAGTTATTTGGCCCGATGGGGAGCAGACCTTACATCATCTTAAAGAGGCGGATAGCTTTCTGGAAATAGCATATTCAGACCAGGAAGCTGTTGTGGAAGCTGGCTCAGAGGTATCAGGAACTCCTTTGTTTACCGACATCACCGAACAATCCGGCCTCATATTTACCCACAGGGAGGACAACCAGGTAGATTTTCACCAGCAATTCCTTCTCCCTCAACAACACTCTAAACTGGGTCCGGGACTGGCGGTGGGAGACGTCAATGACGATGGTTATGAAGATTGTTATGTCGGAGGTGCCAAGGGACAGTCCGGCCGACTTTTTCTGCAACAAAAAGGCGGAACTTTCAGCGAATCCAAAATAACGTTTGACCCTCAATTCGAAGATATGGGTTGCCTTTTCTTCGATTTTGATCAGGATGGCGATCTGGATCTGTACGTTGCGAGTGGAGGTACTGGGGCAAAAATTGGTAGTGGATCATACACGGATCGGTTATACGTGAATGACGGGATGGGCAATTTTAAACGATCCGAAGGAATCCTGCCAGATCTTGATGTTAGTACTGGCACTGTGACTGCTTCGGATTTTGATAAAGACGGCGACCTGGACCTCTTCGTTGGGGGCAGGATACTGCCCGGGGCCTATCCGATGCCTGGTTCCAGTTACCTGCTGGTATACGAGGATGGGAAGTTCGTGGATAAGACCGGTGAGATCGCACCCGAACTGCAGGATATCGGCATGGTTAGTCAGGGGCTTTGGACGGATTATGATGGGGATGAAGACCTGGATCTGATTGTGGTAGGTGAGTGGATGCCCGTTACGCTCTTCCAAAACCAGAACGGAAAATTGCGGAACCAGACCCATGAATTGGGGTTATCGGATACTTCAGGTTTTTGGAACAGTATTTCGGCATCCGATATCAATCAGGATGGACGAATAGATTATTTTCTTGGAAATCTGGGCGCAAATAATACATATCGCATCAATGGTGAGTCCCCGTTGACCATCATCGCGAAGGATTTTGATCAGAACGGTTCGGTAGACCCCATACTTTTCAAGGAGTATATAGACGGGGTACACCCGGTGGCTTCCAGAGATGCCTTTTTAAGCCAATTGCCGCAGATGCGATTAAAATACCCGAACTACGAGAGCTATTCCCGGGTCGATAAGGAAACCCTTTTTGACAACCCGGGAGTTTGGGAGGATGGCCTTGAATTAAAAGCGTACACCGCACACCACAGTTATCTCCTTAATTTAGGTAATGACAGCCTGGTCCTGGATCGCATGCCCAATTTAGCGCAATTTGCTCCCGTATTTGGCACAGTTGTTCTGGATCTCAACAGGGATGGCAAGGAGGAAGTGCTAATGACCGGAAATCTTTTTTCCAATAATGTGGTTGACGGTCCGTACTGCAGTTCCCGGGGAGCCCTTATGGAATTCGATTCGAAAGGTATCCAGGTCGTCAGGGGGAACCCGAGCAATGGGTTTTTATTAAATGGGGACAGAAAATCCCTCGGAATGATCACCCTGGACGATGGACAGCTGGCGGTGATCTCGTGTACAAACGATGGGGCAGTTTCTTTGTTGCGATTTAATAGGGCCATTGAAATTGAAAAGTTTCAACCCAAAGAATACAAAGTAATCATCTCTCTTGACGATGGAAAGGAATTGGTCAGGGAGAGTTACTACGGTTCAGGGTATTTATCACAAGGCAGCAGGGCATTGGTCTTGCCCGAAAATTGGAAGGCACTCCGGTTTTATGACCCTGGGGGAATCTCGAGAACGATACTAAAATAAGGGGATGATCGTCAGGGGATTTTTCATTGATCTTTGTAGATTTTACTGTCTTGGTATTCACGAGGCGTAACACGGGATAATGATAGTAGGCAAGAACTTATAGTGATCTGAGTATCTCGTAAAATGAACTTTTTTAAAGCTATGAAGTACCAGCAAGCAAAAGCAGTTCTTTTCTTCCTCTTCGTTTCTATGCTTATCAGCTGCTCAGACAACGAGGAGAAATGGGAGTGGAGGACCATAGAGGTTACGGCTACTGCTTACAATGCGATAGAATCCCAAACAAGCTCACTGGTCAATATCGCTGCCTGGGGGGATACCCTAAGACCCGGGATGAAGTGTATTGCGGTCTCCCGTGACCTGCTAAAAAAGGGATTGAAGTACGACAGTCCTGTAAAGATCGAGGGAGTTGAAGGGGTTTTCAGGGTCAAGGATAAGATGCACAGCCGTTGGGAAAACCGAATCGATATCTTTATGGGCCTTGATGTGCAGAAAGCCAGGGAATGGGGTCGCAAAAAAGTGACCATCCAATTCGGAGTTCCGATAGATAAGAATACTCCTTCTGATCCGAAAGTAAAATGAAGCTGTGGTCGTCATATAAAAAATGGACAGGGATCCTGATCTTCCTGTTATGGACGTCTTGCGCTACTACCCGTATCGTGGACAGACCTATTATTTTCGACGCTGAAAGGGAACAGCTCACAAGGGCCTATATGGCAGAGCGATACGGACTTCAGGACAGCCTTACCATCACGCCCAGGATGATCGTCCTGCACTGGACAGCCATCCCAACCCTCGAAGGATCATTCGATGCTTTTAATGATCCGCTTATACCCCAGTGGCGCACCCTGGTGGGCAATGCTGGGAAACTCAATGTTTCCTCCCACTTCCTGGTTGGAAGAGACGGTACCATCTACAGGTTAATGCCCGAAACCGTTATGGGAAGGCATGTGATCGGGCTCAATCACTGTGCTATCGGCGTGGAAAATGTAGGGGGAACCGACGAAACACCCCTCACCGAAGCCCAGCTCCGGTCGAATATCTGGCTGGTAGACTACCTGAGTAAAAAATACAACATTGAATACCTTATCGGACATTACGAATACCCCCTCTTTGAAGGCCATGAACTCTGGCTGGAAAAAGATCCCGCCTACAGGACCGAAAAAGACGATCCGGGGGAAGAATTTATGGCCCGTGTCAGGAAAGCAACGAAAAATTGGAAATTTAAACCCGTACCAAAGCAATAATATGAAGTACCTGAAAGCATCTATCCTCCTCTTATTGGTTTGGGCTTGCAAAGAGCCCATTCAGTCTCAAAAAAAAGACATTACCTCCTCTTTATATGAAACCTATGAGGATTACAAAGAACCCAGTTTAGATAAGAGACGTATCAAACACGAGGATATTATAAAACTTTTGGAGGAGCACCGTGATGATTCCGGGGTTGAGATTCATAAGGTAGGGGAGTCTATTGAGGGGCGATCCCTTAACTTGGTCAGTCTGGGAAATGGAAACACCGATGTATTCCTCTGGTCACAGATGCACGGCAATGAACCCACGGCTACCCAGGCCATTTTCGACATCCTCAATTTCTTTAAAAGCGGGGATTTTCAGGAAGAAAAGTCCGAGATCCTGAGCAACCTCAGGCTACATTTTCTGCCTATGCTCAATCCCGACGGGGCGGAGGTATTTAAAAGGGAAAACAGGCTGGGGATCGATATCAACCGAGATGCCCTGAGACTGCAATCCCCGGAAGGACAAACCCTGAAAAGGGTGAGGGATAGCCTGCAGGCCGACTTTGGCTTTAACCTGCACGACCAGAGTACGTATTACAACGCGGAGCGCACGGAGAAACCAGCAACCATCTCTTACCTGGCTCCTGCCTATAACTACGAGAAGGATGTTGATGAAGGAAGAGGGAATGCCATGAAGGTCATTGTCTTTATGAACAGGATCATTCAACAATACGCCCCCGGTCAGGTGGGGAGATACAATGACGACTTTGAGCCCAGGGCTTTCGGGGACAACATCCAGAAATGGGGCACAAGTACCATCCTTATAGAATCAGGAGGCTATGCCGATGACAGGGAGAAGCAGGAGATCAGGAAACTCAACTACGTTTCCATCCTG
>NZ_JBFGBM010000135.1:0-7483 GCF_041567615.1 Muriicola sp. | reverse complement strand
TGATCAGCGTGTCTACCAGATCATCGACGCGGCGTCGGCCACCCGGGTGGAGGCGGACATTCGGATGCTGGCAGGGTTCGGTACCAGAAACACCCTGTCCGACACCCTGTCCGACACCCGCGGCATCGGTGCGGCCCGGCGCTGGATCAAAAGTGAATTCGAGAGCATCTCGGACTCCTGTGAGGATTGCCTGGAGGTTTTTTACCAGAAAGGCTTTGTCCCTAAAGGGGATAACCAGCGTATCGTGAAGGATGTGATGGTCGTCAATGTGGTGGCCGTACAGAAAGGAACCCGATACCCTAACCGCTATATCATCATGAGCGGGGATATCGATTCAAGGGTCAGTGATCCCACCAATTTTACTGATGACTCGCCCGGGGCCAACGACAATGCCAGTGGCATGGCCGGTACCATAGAGGCCGCACGGGTACTGTCCAAATACAAATTCGAGAACAGCATCATCTATGTAGGGCTCTCAGGGGAAGAGCAAGGACTTTACGGGGGCAAGTTTCTCGCAGAATATGCAAAGGAACAGGGTTGGGATGTCATGGGTATCCTGAACAACGATATGATAGGGAATATCAGAGGAGTGGACGGCGTAGTCAGCAACCGGGATTTCCGAATCTTTTCGGAACCCGTTCCCCCTACAGAAACCGACAGGCAACGCGCAGCCAGGAGGTTTTACGGAGGGGAGGTCGACGGGATCTCACGCCAGCTGGCCCGATACGTTCACAAGACCACAAAGACCTATATGCCCGAGATGAATCCGATGATGATTTATCGCCTCGACAGGTTCGGGAGAGGCGGACACCACCGCCCCTTTAACGACCAGGGGTTTGCAGGGGTCCGTATCATGGAGGCCCACGAGAACTACACCCAGCAACACCAGGATATCCGGGTTGAGGACGGCATCGCCTACGGGGATGTACTGGAACACGTCAATTTTGAATACGCCGCAAAGCTCACTGCCGTAAACGCCATCAATCTGGCCTCCATTGCCTGGGCACCACCCGCACCTGCTGAGGTGCAGATCGGCGGCATTGTGGAACCTTCAGCCATTTTGAAGTGGAGCAGGTCTGAGGGGGCTGCGGGTTACAAGATCTACTGGAGGGATACCACCTCCCCTACCTGGGACCATTACCGGTATGTGGGCGATGTCGATGAAATTACCCTGGAAGGAATAGTCATCGATAATTTCTTTTTTGGGGTAGCTGCTGTGAGCGACAATGGATTTGAAAGTCCGGTTGTCTTCCCCAACGGCATTTTCAGGAACTGATCCCTATGAAAGTTTCCAACTCGTGGGCCTGCCTGGGATACATCCTTGCATCCTCCCTGCTCTTTATGAGTTGTCGGCAGGGGGAACCTATGCAAGAGGCGAAACCACAGCCTAAAAAACTCCCTGACCTCAATATCGTTTTTGAGGACTACGAGCAACTTGAGAACCAGGGAAAATACGACCTCCTGGCCAGAAAGATCTACGAGGCCAATACAGACCTGCAATCCTCCGAGCTCTTCGTGGAAGCGGCCTCTCTTTATTTGCAGGCAGGTATAAAAGACTCAGCCGTGTACCTCCTGCACAGGGCTATTGACCGGGGGATGGCCAATCCCGGAATCCTTGGGAAATTCCCGGGTCTCAGCGGTATGGAAGGCATGGAGTACAGCCGACTTGAATCACGGCTGGATTCCCTGGGTCAGATCCTCTACAATATCGATAACTTCTCCGTAGAGACCAGGGCCATGGACAGTTTCTGGCCCTATTTTGAAAAGGCCCTGGCCCAGAAAGACAGTGCCCACACCTATTTAAAAGCATTTATCTTCGAGGGCCCGCCCGAGATCGGGGATTATTATGCAATACGCTATTACAATACCGAGAATATGTACGGTCAAATGATCAACGGGGCCCCGAAATATTATACCTACCTGAGGTCCAGAATGAATCCTGACAGTCTATCAGCACTTCGGGGGAAGACGACCGCTGCCCTGAAGAATTTTAAATCCTTGTATCCTGCTGCTGTTTTTCCCAAGGTATTTATCGTGCCGGGGCTGCTGAATTCCGGGGGTACGGCCTCGGAAATGGGTCTCTTTGTGGGGGGTGATATGTACGGCAGGTCACCCGAAATGCCGGTACACGAGCTCAATGACTGGCAAAATGAAACGATCTCAGACCTGAATGCCCTGCCCCAATTGATCCTGCACGAACTCATGCATTATCAACAAAACTATTCAGACTCCCTCCATGAGACTACGGTCATGTACAAGGTGATTGGTGAAGGGGTATGCGATTTCCTGAGGGAGTTGGCCTCCGGGGTAGCTGTAGCGTCTGAACAGCTCGATTACCTCAAGATCCCGGAAAACTTCAGGATGGTGACCCTGCAGCTGAAACAGGATCTCCTTTCAGAGGATCTATCCCTGTGGCTTTACAACGGAGGTTCCATTGAAGACAGGCCCGCTGATCTGGGGTATGCCATGGGCTACCTGATCACCAAGTCGTATTACCAAAATGCGGTAGACAAAAAAACAGCCCTGTTCAACCTCCTGAATACCAAGGACATGACATCCATACTTCGGGCAAGTGATTTCCATTATCTACTGGATGACCATCCGGAATTATAAACAAAACCTTATGAAAAAGTTAGTCATTCCCTTTTTGTTTATCCTTTCAGTGACCCTGGTTTCAGGACAGGATGAGACTTTTACTGAACAGGATACTTTGCGGGGCAGCATCACCCCGGAAAGGGTATGGTGGGACCTGGTATTTTACGATCTGCAGGTTTCGGTAGACCCGGGACAGAAATACATCGAAGGGAAAAACAACATCCGGTACAAGGTCCTGGACGAGAAGCAGGTGATGCAAATAGACCTCCAGGAACCTATGAAGATCGAAACAGTGATGCAAAATGGGGAGCCCCTGGAATTTACATCCAATGGCAACGCTCATTTCATTTCCCTCCGCGACAAACAAAAGACCGGAGAGCTAGGTGAGATCGAGATCACATTTTCCGGCCATCCCAGAGAAGCTGTGAGAGCACCATGGGACGGGGGTTTTTCCTGGAGCACGGATGAGAATGGCCTGCCATTTATCGCCACCTCCTGCCAGGGTCTCGGTGCCAGTGTCTGGTGGCCCAACAAGGACCACATGTACGACGAGGTAGACAGTATGGCCATCAGGGTTACCGTGCCCAAAGGCCTGGTGGGTGTGGCCAACGGCCGTCTGAAAAATACCTTGGAGCTAGAGGATCAAACCACCTACGAGTGGTATGTCACCAACCCCATCAACAACTATGGGGTCAATGTCAATATCGGGGATTATGTACGCTTTGAGGACACTTATACAGGGGAAAAGGGAACCCTGGATCTTTCCTATTACGTGTTGAGAGATCATCTGGAAGAGGCCAAAAAACAGTTTGCCCAGGTTCCCATGATGCTCGAGGCATTCGAGCACTGGTTCGGGCCCTATCCGTTTTATGAGGACAGTTTTAAACTGGTGGAAGTGCCCTATCTGGGTATGGAGCATCAGAGTTCGGTTACCTATGGCAACAAATACCAGAACGGTTATCTGGGGATGGACCTTTCCGGCACTGGCTGGGGCCTGAAGTTTGATTTTATCATCATTCACGAATCCGGGCATGAGTGGTTCGCCAACAACATCACCTACAAGGACGTGGCCGATATGTGGGTGCACGAAGGCTTTACTGCCTATTCGGAGAATCTCTACCTCGATTATCATTTCGGGAAGCAGGCCTCTGCGGAATACGTGGTGGGGACAAGGCGAAACATCCGCAATGACAGGCCCATCATCGGCCCTTATGACGTAAACAAGGAAGGATCCAGCGATATGTATTACAAAGGGGCCAATATGCTGCACACCCTGAGACAATTACTGGAGGACGATGAAAAATGGCGTGGTGTACTCAGGGGATTGAACGAAGAATTTTATCACCAGACAGTCACATCCCGCCAGGTAGAAGATTACATCAGCCAGAAGACGGGTATAGACCTTACCGAATTTTTTGAACAATACCTGCGGACTACCATGATCCCGGTCCTGGAATACCGCCTGTCTCCGGGGGAAATCACCTATCGCTATACCAGGGTGGTTCCCGGTTTTGATATGCCTGTAAGGGTCTACGTGAACGACCAACCTCATTGGCTCTTCCCAAAAAAGGACTGGAAAATCGAAAAGATTGAAGGGATTGAGAACATGAGGGCAGACCCAAACCTCTACGTCCTCCCTATGGAGATAAAAAGCTGATATCAGAGGATTTTACGGGATTCAGAAAGGGCTGTCGGGAATTCTTATTACCTTTCTGTGCTTCCCCCATTCTCAGGGAGGACAGCCATTTAAAAGAATTCCCATGAAAAGCATCTTATTAATCCTCCTCGCGTTCCTGAGCCTGGGATGCCGCCAATCTGTTCCCTCCTCCGAAAAGGACATCCTCTTTGCGGATGTGTCCGTCCTGAATCTCTCAGATGGTTCACTGCTAGAACATCGTTACGTGGAAATCCAATCAGGGGTCATCACCGGGATATTTTCTGCACCCCCTGAAGGTATATCCTATACAACAGAAATAGACGGAAAGGGAAAATTCCTTATGCCCGGCCTGGCAGAAATGCACGCCCATATCCCATCACCCCCAGCCAGTAGGGAGCATGTAGAAGAGACCCTCCTGCTTTACTTGTCGAATGGTATTACCACGATCAGGGGCATGCTCGGGCACCCTTCCCACCTGGAACTGAGACAACAGGTGGAAAAGGGTGAGGTGCTGAGCCCCAGGATCTTTACCTCCAGCCCTTCCCTAAATGGCAATTCGGTAAGGACCCGGGGAGAAGCCAGGGCGAAGGTTACCCAATATCAAAAGGAGGGATACGACTTTCTCAAGATCCATCCCGGCATACAGCGGGAGGTATTCGACGCGCTGGTCGCTACCGCCAGGGAAGTCGGAATCCCTTTTGCAGGACACGTTCCCGTGGATGTTGGCATACGGCAGGCCCTCAACAGCGGCTATGCCTCCATCGACCATGTGGACGGTTATCTCGAAGGGTTAGTTCCGCAGAATGCAGGTGTCAATCCGGCTGCCAATGGCTTTTTCGGCTATAACTTTACAGGCCTGGCAGACACAACGCTAATCCCTTCCCTGGTATCCCTGACTCGCGAAAACAAGGTCTGGATCGTCCCTACACAAAGTTTGTTTGAACGATGGTTCGCGCCGGTGTCTGCTGATGTCCTGCTGAAAGATCCGGAAATGCAATACATGCCTGTGACCACCCTTACGAACTGGAAGATCAGGAAGGAGCAGTCTACCGCTCCTGCAACAGGTTTTACCGAAGAGGGATGGGAACGCTTCAACACCATCCGGCAAAAATTGATCAAAGCCCTGAGTGAGGGAGGCCACGGAATGTTGCTCGGCTCAGATGCTCCCCAATTGTTTAATGTACCGGGATTTTCCATCCACCACGAGATCCGGGGATTGGAAGAGGCCGGGATGAGCCGGCTGGAGATCCTGCGAAGCGGGACGGTGAACCCGGCTCAATTCTTTGGGAAGGAAGATACCTTTGGGAAGGTAGCGGAGGGCCTGGAAGCCGATCTCATCCTCCTCTCGGAAAATCCCCTGGACGACCTGGAGGCATTAAAAAAACCGGAAGGGATTATGGTCAGGGGAAAGTGGCTTGACAGGAAAACCCTGGACAAAAAACTCAATGTGATCGCAAACAGTGTAAAAAATCGATAGATGAACAGGTCATATAGAATGATCACTCAGAAAACCATTGTGTTGGGCGTACTTCTCCTGAGCTGGATGGCCAGCCACGGACAGATTCTGTTAAAGCCTGATCGCGTTTTTGATGGGGAGAAGGTCCACACGGGTTGGGTCGTGGAAGTCGATGGAGAAAGGATCAGCTTTGCGGGACCGGAGAAACAGTGGAAAGCCAAAACAGGAACCCGGGAGATCTCTCTTGAAGGGTATACCCTCTTGCCGGGACTTATTGAAGGGCATTCCCATCTCTTGTTGCATCCCTATGACGAGACTCCCTGGAACGACCAGGTCCTCAAGGAATCAGAGGCTGAGCGGGCCATCAGGGGAGGTGTACATGCAGAGAGATCATTGATGGCCGGGATCACGACCATGCGCGACCTGGGTTCTGAAGGTGCGGGTTATGCCGATGTTGCCCTCAAAAAGACCATAGAAGAAGGGATCATTCCCGGGCCGCGACTCCTCGTGGCCGGTCCGGCTATTGTGGCCACTGGCGCTTATGGTCCCAAAGGTTTTCATGAAGGGGTGAACGTGCCTCTGGGTGCTGAATCCGTAAGCGGGAAGGATGAAGCTATCCGGGCAGTCAGGCGGCAACTCGGCCATGGTGCCGACTTCATCAAGGTGTATGCCGACTACCGCTGGACCCCCGGTGCTCCTTCCATGCCGACCTTCCTGCCAGAAGAGCTCAAAGGGATGGTAGATGCTGCCACTTCGGCCGGCTCTTACGTGGTGGCCCATGCCAGTACCCCTGAAGGTATTCGAAGGGCCGTCATGGCCGGAGTGGAAACCATAGAACACGGGGATGGGGGGACCCGGGAGGTATTCGACCTGATGAAGGAAAAAAACGTGGCTCTCTGCCCTACCCTGGCGGCCGGGCATGCGATAGAACGTTACAGGGGCTGGGATCCTCAAAATGACCCCGATACCGATCGCATCAGAAACAAAAAGAGATCCTTCCAAACCGCTCTGGAATCAGGGGTGACCATCGCTTTTGGGGGAGATGTCGGTGTGTATCCCCATGGAGAAAACTACAGGGAACTCGAGTTGATGGTGGATTACGGAATGTCTGCTCAGGGTGCACTGCGATCGGCCACCAGGACCAATGCCAAGGCCTTTCACCTGGAAAATCTCGGAGAGATAAAGGAAGGATTTACCGCGGATCTCATCGCCGTGAAAGGCGACCCTACCAAGGACATCCGCCTGATGCGAGAGGTCCGTTTTGTTATGAAAGACGGGGCAGTGATCCGGAAACCATAAATGTTTGCAGGCATAGGATGGGGCTGATAAAATTCTTGTGAATCCCTCCCAAAAATTCGCTACATTTACAGGTGTAACCAATTAATAACCAGCAAAATGAAACATCTGTTAACACTCGCTCTCCTGTTTGCCCTGCTGCTCAGCTGCCAGGCAGAAAACCAGGAGGAGAAAGCTGCCAAAGAAGCTTTTGAAGTCAACTCCAAAACCGTAATGGCCAACCTGGACGGCTGGCAGAACGAAAATCTGGACTATTCCATGTATTCCCCTGATTTTGTGATGTTAGACACCGGATTTGGGGTTGAAAAGGATACCATGAGTCTGGAAGAAATGAAAATGTATGATAAGCAGATGTGGGAGGCCTTCGATTTCAAACTGCTGACCGATCCGCCAGTGCTGTTACCCGGCGTGAACGCAGACACCAAGAAGATGGACGGTTCCGTCCGTTTTTACTCGCAATGGGAAGTAACCCTCCCTGC
>NZ_JBFGBM010000134.1:0-7644 GCF_041567615.1 Muriicola sp. | reverse complement strand
TGAACACCAGTTTTACCGATCAGGTAGAGCTCGATGCCGTGACGGATCTCAATCTTAACGCCACCTCTTCTGAGGTAAGGATCAACAAACTCATAAGGAACCTGATCAGCAGGAATGATCTGGGAGCTCTCTATATCAGCACTGTAGACCCTAGCTTCAAAAAGATCGATATAGAAGTGAGAAATGGGGAAATGGAATGTGTTTTTCCCAACGCCCCTTTTGCGGTATCCGTAAAGAACACCCAATCCGATTTCAATTACCCTGCTTCCTGGGTCCTAAAAACTAACAAAGAGGGCCCCCAGATCCTTTATACCGGTAATTCAGGCGAAGGCAATGCAGACCGAGTATTCAAACTCAATACGGCCTATAGTTCCGTGGTACTGCAATAGCGATTACTCTTCCAGGACCAGGGTACCGAAGATATCCGCATTGATCCACCCCTGATTTTTATCTTCCCCGGGCACAAAAACCGATCCCACAAAATTTTCCCTCTCCGTACTGCCGTCGTTGTCACAATACGCCAGGGCAAAACCAATCTTCTTACCCTTTTTCAGGGGGACAGGAATATTGATCCCGCCATCCTGGTAGTCGTCCTTAAAAAGCCTTATGGCCAATTCCCATGTACTTAAATTGCCCTCTACCCTGCGGGCAGACCGGATATGGTCATTGTAGAGCCTGGGCTCCCGGTCAGGCGCCAGGTCGACCACGTTTCCATCCAGGGCGATATGGTAGGCAAAGGCATTGTGGCTGAACTGGTGTAAACCTCCCGAATTATCCTCGTCTATAAAGACCTCTACGCAGTCATCGTCCCACCAGAGTTTAAGGGGGTCTTTCCGGGCATCGTACAGGATATCGTCCGTGATCTCCACCAGGACATAGAGATAATCCTCATCCCAGCTGAGTTTATAGCGGCCGTTAAAATCGTCGAAGGTATAGGCATCACCCAGCCAGTTCTGATCCAGCGGATGCCAGGCAGCCATATTCCAGCAGGTTTCTGTGGCTAACCCATCCAGGGTTGGTGGGGTAGAGGTCTTCTTAACTACTAAAAGTTGATGGTTCTCTTTATCGGTGGATTTGCCGCAGCTTACAGCACAAGCCATGGCGAGAATCAACATAGCGTACTTCATCTCACAGCGTTTTAAGTTCTCCAGGGCTCAAACATCCCTCAGGGAATGCAAGCCGTAGATTTGGGGTATAAAGGGCAGAATAAAGATACGATTTAATCAGAATTCTCCTGCGATTTAAAAAAAATCTCGATGAATGTCGCACTGGATCCACATGGGGAGTTTATCAAAGTATCCCCTGATAGGAGCTGGCAGGCTGATATCAGTGGCTTTCCTTCTTGAGGTATTCCGCGAAATTTTCCTTGAATCGGTTCAGTCGCGGGATAGAGACGTTCCGTATATAGGAATCGTTAGGGTGTTTGCGTTCGTAATCCTGGTGGTATTCTTCGGCCTTCCAGAAAGTGGTAAAGGGTTTGATCTCGGTGACGATAGGTTTACCGTAGACGCCGCTCTCATCAAGGGCTTTTTGATACTTCTCAATGATCCTGCGCTCCTCCACGTTCTTGTAGAAGGCGATAGAGCGATACTGAGGCCCCCGATCGGGTCCCTGCCTGTTGAGGGTGGTGGGGTCGTGCGAGCCATAAAAGACCTGTACAAGTTCGAAGAAACTCACTTTTTCCGGATCGTAATAAACCTCCACGGCTTCGGCATGGGTGGTGCGTCCGTAACTCACCTGCTCATAGGTGGGATTCTCCTCGGTTCCCCCGGCGTAACCTGAAACCGCTTCCTTTACACCTCTTACGCTTTCGAAGATGGCTTCCACACACCAGAAACAGCCGCTGGCAAAATAGGCGGTCTCGTACTTCTGAAGTTCGGTCTCGGAGAGTTTTTCTTCCTTGGCCAGGGGTTCACCCGCTTGCGGGTCTGGACTTTTGGCCTTGGTTTGGCAACTCAGGGAAACCAGGGCGAGAAGAGTAAAAAGGGTTGTTTTGAGCAATTTCATAGCAATTTTTGTTTTTGATTCGCAAAAGGTATAAAACCTCTTAAAAATCAGGGTTAACACGATGTTAATTATCCCGAGAATTCAGCCTATCTTTCACGTCAAACTTGCCTATGCCACCTATATTTGACCTCTTTTCAGGTCCTTCGGGAACCCGATATGTATTGGATTCTTCTATCCCGTGGGCTGACTATACCCCATTGGATCTGAGTACTGCGAACCAAGAATTAGAGGGACTGAACCTGGGCGATCCTGCGGCCTGCCAGGGTTATATTGACTCAGTCCTGAGGCGTAATTCTGCCAGGGTCGCCTATGGCGGGTATCTCGAACAGAGGAATCTCTACAGGGGTAATGCGGGTTTTGAAACAGGGGAAGAGCCGCGTGACATTCACCTGGGGGTGGATTTCTGGGCGGAGGCCGGGACCAGGGTCCAGGCCCCTTTGAAAGGGAAGGTCCACAGTTTTAAGAACAATGCGGGTAAGGGAGATTACGGCCCGACCATCATCCTGACTCATGAGTCGGGCAATTACACATTCCATACCCTCTATGGCCATCTTTCCCTAGAATCCCTGAAGGGAATCTATCCCGGGAAAGAGATAGGAAAAGGGGAGGTGCTTGGATCACTGGGTACGCCGGATATCAATGTGAACTACGCGCCCCACCTGCATTTCCAGCTGATCCTGGATATGGAAGGGAAACAAGGCGATTACCCGGGGGTGTGCCGAGCCTCTGAGGTTGAATTTTACCGAATTAATTGCCCCGATCCCTTTTTAATCTTAGGAACTGAAGGGCTTAAGGTTCAATCCCGGCGGTGAAATAGCCGTTGCCATACCACGATCATCAGGTGTACGACAAACAATACAATGGTGCCTAGTGGAATGCCCAGACTCAGCCCCCAGAAAAGTGACATAGCCGTTTGTCCTCCCTGAAATGTCTCCGTCTGCCCGAAGTTGAAGTTCATATTTCCGGCTAACCCAAAGGATATGGGAAGCCAGAGGAGGGTTAATGCGATCAGGGTTTTGAGGCCTACGGCCATGGATCTGTGGAGAAAATCATGGGGTTTCCTGAATTTTCCCACACCCCAGTACAGGCTCGTGGGCAGGGCCATAAGCCCGGCCCAGGTGATAAAACTGCCCAGGGGGACCGTATCGTTTTCTCCCAGGGGGTATTCCAGGGCGGGGGAGGCGGTAACCAGGAGGTATGAACAAAGGAGAAAAACACAGAGAGAAATCAGGAAATAGGTCTTATGCATAGTGGTATGGCCATCTCGTTTTTCAAGTCTGACTTTGACAAAGGTCCTGTAATTGGGTGTACAGAGGATCCATTTCGTTCAAGATATTATCGAAATGCTGTTTTTCTCTTTCACTCATGATCACAAAAAAAACCAGGTCATTCTGAAATTGTTTGAAATAGGGGTCTTCTTTATCCATATGCCAGTTCGATTCCGGAAGGAATGATAGGATCTCAGGGCCAAGGGTACCCTGTACGTAATCTGCTAACTGATATCCCAAAATGAGTTCATTCTCGTAAGAGAAGGCTTTATCCAGAGTTTGAGTGCGGTTTATCTCCAACTGGTAAAGGTATTTATCGAGTTCAGCATAGTAGCGAAGGAGCTGGTCCTTTAGGACTTCCCTTGTAAGAATGTTGAGGTTTCCGGATGAGATGATCTCTGAAATAGTAGCCTTAGAAGGCACAAATACATTTGTGCGAAGTGATTGAATATATTGATTGATAAGATAGGCCTTGTCTTTCTGCATCTGTTCCAGATCGATAAGCAATTTCTTGCTGGTAGCGATTTTGTATTCGGATTCTTCGTACAAGGTCCTGATGTTCCTCAAGTCTCGTTCAAAATCAGCCAGCAGTTTGCAATAATAGGCTGCCTCAGTCCTCCTGTCCTTTCTTTCCTCATTCCAATTGTTTATAGAAAGGGCGAGGAGTATGCCAATCACGACCAAAACGATCTCTCCGATTGCGTACCCGATATATCCCGTGATTTTTTTCTCCTGAAGTAAGCGGTGTCGTAGTTTCCTGAAGAGTTGGATCATAGAAGGTAAGGTTGTCAATTAAAGATATGTATTTTATGGATTGGGTTGGAGAGGTGAGTGGAAATTAAAGTGAACACAACTGACATTTCTGATGTTATGGTAAACCGCGAATATTTTTGATCAACTGGAGGGAATCCGGAAGATACTATGCCGATAAACGGTCCCTTTTTCCGGTAAGCGGATTCTGGGGTCGGTGACGTTCACCGATGATTTTTTGCACTTTACCCGAGTTCTTGTCAGATACCGAAAAATAAGGGTTTTTCAGCGAACGACACCCCGGTGAGACCCCTGTCATTGCGTTTTATATATATAAAACGCAAGACATGAAAACGCTCGTAACTTTCTTCTTCTTTTTCCTGATCAGCTTCGCTGCCCAGGCTCAGAATAACACTCCTGAAGTAACCGTGGAAACTGAAAAAAGAGAGGTGGTTCTTCCTGCTGCTGAAAAAGAAAGCGTAGCCCGTCTGTATCGTTTTAAGAACAGCCGTATCAAGAAAGAGCTTTCTTTTAAGACTTCTAAAAGCACTTCTAAACTGGCTTAAATCTACTGTGATCAGTTGCGTTCCAATTAAATCTTCCCCTACATTAAATCAATCCGGCCCCCAGTGCGAGGGAGAGCAGGATCAACATGATGGCCACGGTGACCTGCAGGAATCGCAAAGTCACCTTCTTTAAGAGCCTGTTGCCCACAAAGGATCCGGCAATGCCGGCCCCGGTGGCACAGAGGACCAGAGGCACGTAATCCCCCAGGCCTGCAGTGGCAAAGCGGGTAGCGTAGACGCTCAAACGTGTAAAATCGACCAGGGTTGAGATTACAACGGCTGTCCCTATAAAGACCTCTTTGGAGAGACCTGCCTTGATCAAAAAGGCACTCCGGAGCGCCCCCTGGTTACCCGACAGACCCCCAAAGAACCCGCTCAGGGCTCCTCCCAGCGGAAGTTTGTCCTTCCCAAATTCGAGTTTGTTGAACCAGGGCAGCAAGTCCATGGTCGCGAAAATGATCAGCAGGATCGAGATCAGGAATTTTACGGGATATACTTTCAGGTGTCTCCCAAAGGCGTCATAGGCAAATAAGGGTTGTACATCGTTGATGTTGAGCAGCAGCCAGGCGCCGAAGAAGGCCGCAATGACAGCCGGGATCCCAAATCGAAGCAGTACCTGTTTGTCTGCATTCCGGCCAACGAGGAATAGCTTGTAGATGTTATTGAAGAAGTGCACCACCCCGGTAAGGGCAATGGCCAGCTCTACAGGGAAAAAGATCATAAAAACCGGGGTGAGGATGGTTCCCAGGCCAAATCCCGAAAAAAAGGTAAGGATGGCTACAAAGAAGGCGACAAGAGCGATGATTACATATTCCATAGGCAGGGTAAAAATAGGTGATTTTCGGATTGTGGAAGAGATTGCCACAAAGTTGGTGATGACTTTGTGGAATACGATGATGGATCAAGTCAGTAATGGGAATACCTGATCGAAAACCAGGTAAGGTATATTATCGTCACTTGTATTCCGGTAATTTACATGAAAAATTGATTGTTTCAGGCGAGCAAAAAACAGGAAATCCGGAAGTTCTACACCGATAAACGACCCCTTTTTCCGATGAGCGGTTTTGAGGTCCTGTGACGTTCACCGATGAATTTTTACACTTTACCCTGATTCTCGCCAGATACCGAAAAATAAGGGTTTTTCAGCGAACGACACCCCGGTGAAACCCCTGTCATCGCGTTTTATTTATATAAAACGCAAGACATGAAAACGCTCGTAACTTTCTTCTTTTTCTTCCTGATCAGCTTCGCTGCTCAGGCTCAGAACAACACTCCTGAAGTAACCGTGGAAACTGCCAAAAAAGAGGTGGTTCTTCCTGCTGTTGAAAAGGAAAGCGTTGCCCGTCTGTACCGTTTTAAAAACAGCCGTATCAAGAAAGAGCTTTCTTTTAAAACTTCTAAAAGCACTTCTAAACTGGCTTAATGAGAATGACCGTATGTAAGTACGACCTTTAGATCTATTGCTATGCTTCTTCCTTTCCTTCTTCTGCTTCTCCTTCTGATGACGACTCCTCCTCTTCCTCTTTGGAAAGTGAGTGTTGAAGAATGTTGATCTTCTTCAGCTTGGCCTTCCAGGTCTTGAGGGATTCCTTCTGGCGGTTGATCTTTTCCACTACCTCTTTTACCAACGGGTTGTCTTCTGAGGCGTTGGAGAAGAATTGCAGGTTGTTCTCCAGTTGATTGATCTCACTCTTGCCTTCGTCTATCTTGCGTTTGATAAAGGTGCGCTCCTTCCTCAGGGCGTAATCGTCATGGGTAGAAGCCAGTTCCTTGAGTTTATTGCCGTATTTCAGGAGTTCGGCCTCCTTCTTGTCGACCCCGAGTTTTTTAAGCACCCCGTCGACGATCTTGTTGAACTTCCCATTGATACTTTTCTTGTTATAGGGAACCCTGCCTATCGACCTCCATTCGCTTATGAGGGATTTAATAACAGCCAGGTCGTCTTCCTTGGATTTCCCAGGGCTGAAAGCCTGTAGTTTGTCGAGACATGCCTTTTTCTTTTCCAGGTTTTCGATTTCTTCTCCACTGCCCTTGTTCTTACTCGCATGAAGGCGGTCGAAGTAGTGATTACAGGCCGCTTTGAATTCCTTCCACAACTTGTCTGAGTACTTCCTCGGGACATGGCCGACCTGTTTCCAATCCTGTTGGATCTTTTTCATCTGTGGAGTTACCGTATCCCATTCTTCCGAATCCTTCAGGGATTCGGCTACCTTCACCAATTCCCTCTTCTTATCGAGATTAACCTGCTGTTCCTTCTTTAGGTTCTTGTAGTATTCGTTCTTCTTGCGGTTAAATGCCCGCACAGCCTCTTTAAACCGGCTCCAGGTGGCTTCATTGTCTTTCAGGGGTACTTTTCCGGCAGAAAAAAAGGCTGTCCTCAGGGCTTCCAGTTCCCTGATCTGTTTCTGCAGGCCCTTGTGGTCCGAAGCAACGTGCTCCCCAAGGGAAGCAATGGAAGCTATGATCTCGTTCTTTTTCACAAGGTTCTGCTCAAACTCCTTGTCGAGTTCCTTGAAATGGTCCTGACGCCTCTGGTGCATAGCTTTCGTGGCGTTGCTGAACCGTTCCCATATGGCCTCCCTGTGTTCCTTGTCGACGGGGCCAATTTCTTCCTTCCAGATCTTGTGAAGGGTCTGCAATTCCCTGAAAGCCTTGTTGAGGTCGGGCTCTTCAACCAGGGCTTCAGCCCGCTGCACCAATTTTTCCTTTTCTTCCAGGTTGTACTTAAAATCCAGGTCCCGCAACTCCCGGTTCAGGTGCAGAAAGTCGTAGAAGATCTCCACGTGGTGATGATAGGTCCGCCACACGTCGTTGTAGTTGCTCCGGGGTACAGCCCCGGCATTTCTCCATTGTTCCTGCAGGGACTTAAAATTCTTATAGGTGGTATTGATGTCCTCCTCCATATTCACGAGGGCTTTGAGTTCCTCAATGATCTGCAACCTCTTCTCCAGGTTGGCCTTCAGGGATTGTTCCAGGTTGCGATAGTATGAATTCCGCTTTTCCCGGTAATCAGCGTATACCTCATTGAACTGCCGCTTAGCCACGGAATTATA
>NZ_JBFGBM010000133.1:0-7792 GCF_041567615.1 Muriicola sp. | reverse complement strand
ATTTTCATGTTTCCGACTATTTGGAGCAAATCATAGAAAAAAAGGGAGTTGTTCAGGGGAGCAGACCGGAAAAGAAAAACCCTGCAAGTCCATGACTTTACAGGGTTCAAGTATGGTGGCGCCTCCCAGAATTGAACTGGGGACACACGGATTTTCAGTCCGTTGCTCTACCAACTGAGCTAAGGTACCATGCCTCTTAGGCGGGGGCAAATATAATTTCAAATTTAGGAACTACCAATAAAAAAGGAAAAAAAGCCCCGTCTTTTTTTGCCCTTTTTGCAATCTTTGTAACATGAACCTCGTGATCGATGCCGGGAACACGTCCACCAAATTGGCGGTATTCAGGAAAAAGGAACTATTATTCCATTCCACTACCGATGCCGACGGCTTTCACAAGACCGTAAAAGACATTTTTTCCAAATTTCCGGACATCTCCCATGCCCTGGTGGCCTCTGTAGGCCTCCTTAGTAAACGCGAGCTCGACGTATTGGCCATCTTCTGTAAAGTGGAACTGCTTACCTCCGTATCCAAGGTACCTTTCAAGAACTCCTATGCGAGTCCGGATACCCTGGGGGTAGACCGAATCGCCCTGGCCACGGCTGCCTTTTACAACTACCCCCATACCAATGTGCTCGTCATAGACGCAGGTACCTGTATCACCTACGACATGGTCAACGATTACGGGGAGTACCTGGGTGGGGCCATTTCCCCCGGCCTGCGCATGCGATACCAGTCGCTCAACGAGCATACCGCCAGATTGCCCCTGCTCGATCCCAGTCCCTTTGTGGAGCTCATCGGCAACACCACGGAAAAGAGCATCCACAGCGGGGTGATCTACGGGACCTGCAAGGAGATAGACGGGGTGATCGCGGAATATCACAGTAGATTCGAACATTTAACAGTTATTTTAACAGGGGGTGATGGGCAATTTTTGTCCAATCGGTTAAAAAATACCATATTTGCCAACTCTAATTTTCTTCTTGAGGGCTTGAATTATTTGCTCGATTACAACAAACACTAAATGATCAGAAAGATAGGTTTCGCCATACTATGCCTGACAGCCATGGGACTTTACGGGCAAAACGGAACCGTATCACCGTATTCCTATTTCGGGATTGGCGACCTGAGGTCCGGGACCACTATTGAGAACCGGATGATGGGCGGTCTCAGCATGTACACAGACAGCATTCACCTCACCCTGAAAAACCCTGCCGGTTACGGCAAACTGAGGCTCACCACCTACACGGCCGGAATGAGCCACAGGGAGATCTCCCTTAACAGCTTTACGGAACAGGAGAAAACCTCGGTGACCAATCTGGAATACCTGGCCATCGGTTTTCCCATCAGCCCGAAGATCTCTGCAGGGTTCGGCATCCGCCCCTTTTCTTCCGTGGGATACGACGTGCTCCAGGAAAGGACCAACACCAATGGGAATGAGGAGACCAATCTCTATTCGGGCGAAGGGGGCATCAACCAGGTTTTTTTCTCCCTGGGCTTTGAACTGGCCCGCGACCTGAACCTGGGGGCTTCCGTCAACTATAATTTCGGGACGCTCGAAAACACCAAGACCCAGCGGGTGGAAGGCTTGCAGTACGGCACCCGGGAGATACAGATTTCCGAAGTTGGGGGATACGATTTTGTCTACGGCCTGACCTTTACACCCAGGATCAAAGATAAATACACCCTGTTCACCTCCGCAGTGATCAACACCCAGGTGAACCTGGTCTCTGAAAACACACAAACCATCAATTCCTTCTCTCTATCCACCGGGAACACCATCGAAGAACTGGAGGTCAACCTGGCACAGCAAGGATTGAAAAACACGGAACTCAAGATCCCGACCATCGCCACCTTCGGCCTCGGGTTTGGAGAGGACAAGAAATGGTTCCTGGGCGCAGAATACAGCTTTCAGCAGCTCAGTACCTTTGAGAACCGTTTTCTCAGGATACAGAATCAGGAATATACGGATGCCAGCAGTTACGCCATGGGCGCCTTCTACATCCCGGACTATGCCTCTTTTAACAGCTACTTCAAAAGGGTGATCTACCGGGCCGGGGTGCGATATGATTTTACAGGTATCGTGGTCAACGGAAAGGAGATCCAGAACTTTGGCATAACTTTTGGTCTTGGCTTACCACTGGGAGGCAGTTTCTCAAACCTCAACCTCGGTTTCGAATGGGGAAAGAGGGGAACCACTGCGGCAGACCTGATAGAGGAAAAATACTTCGGGGTAAACGTAGGGGTCTCATTTAATGACAGATGGTTCCAAAAAAGGAAAATAAATTGATAAAAAATTAGTACATTAACCGCTTTAAAACGCAACACGATGAAAAAGGAACTTTACTTGATGATGTTTGCCATTTTTGGCTTTACAGGCATAAGTTTAGGACAGGGGCAAAATGCCGAATGCATGACCAACCTCTCTATCTACGCTGAGCATGCAAAAGTTAAAAATTACGACGCTGCATACGGACCCTGGAAATTGGTCTATGCCGCATGTCCCGATATTAACAAGGCCAACTTCTCCTACGGGGAGAGGATCCTGGCCCATAAGATAGACAACAGTACAGGAGCCGAGAAAGACGGGTTTATCAAGGAATTGATGAAACTCTACGATGACAGCAACAAATACTTTCCGGAAAGTTTCACCAAAGGTGGGGTAGCCATCGATAAGGTGCTCTTGATGTACGATAACAAAATGGCCTCTGACGAGGAGATCTTCAATGCGTTGGACAAGGCCTTTAAAGAAGACCGTGCGAACTTCAAGAATCCCAAAGCCCTGTATCTGTACTTTTCCAGCCTGGTGGACCTTCACAATGCCGGAAAAAAAGATCTGCAGGACGTATTCAACACCTATGATGATGTAACTGAAAAAATTGAAGAGGAGAATGCAGAGCTCACAGATGTCATCACCAAGTTGCTTCCAAAAGAAGATGCAGGTACCCTCACCTCAAAAGAGAAGAGGAGCCTTAGGGTGGCTACCACCAACTCAGAATCCTATGGAAAGATCGCTTCCAGCGTGGATTCCAAACTGGGGGCCCTGGCCGACTGTGAGAACCTGATCCCTCTTTACCAAAGAAACTTTGAGTCGAGAAAAGACGACGTAACCTGGGTGAAGCGAGCCGTGGGGAGAATGTTCAGCAAGGAATGTACGGACGACCCCATGTTCCGCAAATTGTTCGAAGCTCAGCTGAGACTGGACCCATCCGCCGATGCCTATGTGTACGGAGGAACCTTGAAGAAGAAATCCGGGGATAATAGCGGGGCGATAGCCGACTTTAACAAGGCCCTCGAACTGGAGACAAATCCGAGGAAGAAATCAAACATCGCTTACAAGATCGCGACCAGCTACAGGAATACCAGCAAGTCTACGGCGAGGAGCTATGCCCAGAAAGCGATAGATGCCAACCCGTCTAACGGGAATGCCTACCTTTTGATCGCCAGTCTCTATGCCTCTAGCGCCAACGAATGTGGGGACACCCCATTTGAAAAGCGTGCCGTATACTGGAGGGCTGCTGACATGGCCCGCAAGGCCGGAAGGGTTGACCCCGCGCTCAGTGGAAGGGCAGCACAGGCCGCAGCCAGCTACGATGCCAAAGCTCCTTCCAAGACCGATATCTTTAATTCCGGGATGGCCGGAAAAACCCTGGCCTTTAAATGCTGGGTTGGCGGGAGCGTGACAGTCCCCAACCTGTAAGTATGTTACCGGGAAATACCGATATAGCAAAGACAATTGCCATGGTTTTTACTGTGGCAATCTTTTTTTACGGCTGTCAGGACACCTATAAACGGGTAGGGGAGGAAAAGAAGATCCTGATCTTTCCCCAGGGGGTGGCCCAGGATTTTGAACTCACGTATACCGAGACTATTGAGGAACTGGAAAGCGAGGACAAAGGATCTTCGAGAGTGATCGCCGTACTGAAAAGCCCGTTGAGCGAGGATTATGACAACATGATCTTTAAATACCGGACCTTTCCGAAGGGACTCCTGGTGGAGTATTACGACCAGGACAACAACAAAAGTACCATCAAGGCAGACTACGGTATCATTTATTCCCAGACTAATATCATCAACCTCCGCGGGGGTGTCGTGATAGAAACCCATGACGGGAAAAAACTGGAGACTCCCCAGCTGTACTGGGACCGAAAGGACGAATGGATTTTTACCCAGGAGAAATTCACCTATACCAACCCGGAAGACGGAACCATCATGGACGGGGAGGGGATGGATTTTAACCGGGATTTTACATATTTTAAGGCCCATAGGACCTATGGGTACATATCGATTAAAGAAGACGAATCATGATCAAGATCTTGCGATTTACCGAATACCTCTACCTGGCAGTGGCCCTGATCTCCATCTATAAGATCGGAGAGCTATGGGAAACGGACCGGCAGGGTACTTACATATTTATTTTCTTTGCCGTGGTTTCCATCGGGATGTTCATCTTCCGAAGGAATTACCGTAAGCGATTCGAAAAGAGAAAGCGGGACAATAATTCATAGCCTTGGACAACGCCGTTCTCATTATCATTGTCTGCCTGATCCTCTCTGCCTTTTTCTCGGGTATGGAGATCGCATTTGTTTCTGCCAATAAGATCCATATCGAGATCGAGAAGAAACAAACGGGCTTCCTGGCCAAGGTACTCTCCCGCCTGACTCGTAAGCCCTCCAAGTTTATCGCCACCATGCTTATCGGCAACAATATTGCCCTGGTGGTTTACGGGTTCTATATGGGAGACCTGCTGATGGAGTGGTTCCAGCAAATGCTTCCTTCTTCCTACCGGTTCTTTCAGCTGGCGCTTACCGATTTCAGCCTCCTGACCCAGACCATCATCTCTACGTTGATCATCCTGATCACGGCAGAATTCCTGCCCAAGGTCTTCTTCCAGATCTATGCGAATACCCTGCTGAAGATCCTGGCTATTCCGGCCTATCTTTTCTATGCGGTGTTCTCTCCTGTATCCGAATTCGTGATCAAGGTATCCGACTATATCCTGAAGGTCTTGTTTAAGACCCGGGGAGATGAGGTTCAGTTGGCCTTCAGCAAGGTAGAGCTGGGCGATTACATCACGGAACAAATGGAAGCCGTGGAAGAGGAGGACGATCTCGACTCGGAGATACAGATCTTCCAGAACGCCCTGGAATTCTCTGCCGTAAAGGCCCGGGAGGTGATGGTACCCCGGACGGAGATCACCGCCGTGGAGCTTCACGAAACCCCTAAGAACCTCGCTAAGCTCTTTTCGGAGACCGGCTATTCCAAGATCCTCGTCTATAAGGATACCATCGACAATATCATCGGCTACATCCATTCCTATGAACTCTTTAAGAAGCCGAAGACGATCAAGAGCATCCTGCTCCCGGTGGAATTTGTGCCGGAGACCATGCTCATTCACGAGATCCTGAAGATCCTGACCAAGAAGCGGAAAAGCATGGCCGTGGTCCTGGATGAGTACGGGGGGACTTCCGGGGTGATGACCGTAGAAGACATCGTGGAGGAACTCTTCGGGGAGATCGAGGATGAACATGACACCACCGACCTGCACGAGGAACAGTTAGACGAAAGGACGTTCAAATTCTCGGCACGCCTGGAAGTTGACTACATCAACGAGACTTACAAGCTGGAGTTACCGGACACGGAAGAGTTTGAAACCCTGGGCGGACTCATCGTCCACGAGACGGGGGAGATCCCCGAGCAGGACAGCAAGATTCGGATCGGAGATTACCTGTTTACCATCCTGGAAGTGTCCAGCACCAAGATCGATCTGGTGACCCTGGAAATAGAAGAAAGTAATTAGCCCGCAACCCCCTGCAGATAGCCCTGGTTTAACTTTTATTATTTAAGGGAAAATGGTAATTTCGCCCACTGATTTCAAACAATCTAGATAAATGGCAATTTTAGAGAATATCCGGAAACGGACCACCGTACTGATTCTGATCATCGGGATGGCCCTTTTTGCATTTGTGATCTCGGGGATCTTTACCAGTGATGGTTTTTCCGGCGGAAAAGTTGGCTCCGCAGTAGGGGAGATCAACGGGGAGGAAATATCCATCGATGCCTTCAGGCAGCAGTTGGAGAGGGCTACCCGTACCAGCGGTCAGAATGCCTCCTCCATGCAGTTGGTCAACAGTATCTGGAACCAGATGGAGCGCAACACCCTCCTCGACCAGCAGATCTCTGCACTCGGGATCGAGATCGAACAGGACCAGATCATAGAGATCATCAAGAACAGCCCGGGCCTGGCCCAGAATCCCCAATTTGTGGATGAGAATGGGATCTTTGACGAACGAAGGTTCAGGGAGTTCATCCTGGAGCTCAAGGTGAATGCTCCTGCCCAGTACCAGGACTGGCTGCAGGATGAGCAGGCCATTATTGAGAATGCCAAGCAACAAGCCTATTTCAACCTGGTCCGTGCCGGGATGGGGGCAACTCTTAAGGAAGGGGAACTCGATTATAAGCTGGCCAACAATAAGGTAGACATTCGTTATGTGAGGGTTCCTTACACCTCTATCCCTGACAGCGCCATTTCGGTCACCAAAAAGGAAATTGAGGACTACATCAAGAAAAACAAAAAGAAATACACCCAGGAGCGATCCAGGGACATTCAATTCGTCTATTTTGAAGAAGCTCCCTCCGAAAAGGATGTGGAGGAGACAAAATCGGCCATAACGGCCCTGCTGGATGATACTGTGGAGTACTCTGCTGAGACAGACAGGACGGATACCATAGCCGGTTTCAGGAATACCAAAGATGTGGAGGCCTTCCTGGCCAGGTATTCCGATGCCAAATTTGACAGTATCTTTAAGGCCAAGGCGGAATTGCCCACAAACTTTGCAGATTCCCTGATGACCCTGAGAGTCGGACAAGTCTTTGGACCTTACAGGGACGGGGATGTATTCAAGGTCTCCAGGATGATGGCCAAAAAGCCGAATGGCTCCGTAAAGGCCAGCCATATCCTGATCACTTATGAAGGGGCAGAACGAGCCAATCCGGAGGTAAAGCGCACCAAGGAAGAGGCTAAGGCCAAGGCCGAGGAAGTACTCAAAAAGGCCCTGGAGCCGAATGCAGTATTTGCCCAGCTGGCCAGGGACAATTCAGACGGACCTTCCGGTCCCAGAGGGGGAGACCTCGGGTATTTCCAGGAAGGTGTCATGACCCCCAAATTCAATGATTTTGCCTTTGGCAACCCGGTGGGGTACATCGGGCTGGTAGAGACGGAATTCGGTTTTCATATCGTGAAGGTCGATGAGAAGAGGGACCTGGTGCAACTCGCTACCCTGACCCGCGATATCGAGCCCTCAGAGGAAACGATCAATACACTTTTCACCGATGCCACCAAATTTGAGATGATGTCGGTAGACTCCGAGAAAAGCCTTAGCGAGGTGGCCCAGGAGAACGACTATGTGGTAAGGCCGGTGAACAGGTTGAAAGCGATGGACGAAAACCTTCCAGGGCTTGGGGCCCAGAGAAGGATCGTACAGTGGGCCTTCAGCCAGGACACCAAACTGGGGGACATTCGCAGGTTCGATGCGAATAACGGCTATGCGGTCGTTCAACTCACCGCAACTTACAAGGAAGGCCTTATGGACGTGGAAGATGCTTCTGTTACTGTGCTTCCCCTGCTGCGAAAGAAGAAAAAGGCAGAGAGGATCAAAACGGAAAACGCCGGTAAATCCATGTCCGAGATCGCCTCTGCGAACAATACCACCGTCACAACGGCAACAGCTTTAACGGTAAAAGCCCCCACCATTCCCGGCGCAGGCAGGGAACCCCTGGTGGTCGGGACTGCCTT
>NZ_JBFGBM010000132.1:0-7792 GCF_041567615.1 Muriicola sp. | reverse complement strand
TTTACTTATTTCTCCATCCGACTGATACTAGAAAGGGGATTCTTACAAATTAGTATAATCATTCGATGAAATGCATTAAAATGTCGATGAAATGCACAAAAAATAGTATATGATATACTAAAAAAGCGAATAATTATAGTTAATAAACCTAATAAAAGAGCTATTTATCGAATACATAATAGTAATAATATCGGCAATAATTACAGTTAGAATCTCAGTAGTTTTTCGGCCTGCCTGAGCAATGAATGACCATTTCCGGATCCCTTAGGCTGAGACTAGGGGTAAAGTGAAGGGCTATAATCAGTTATCCGGCAGTTTGGATTTCGGGGTGCAAGCTGTGAGCTAACATGTATTGATAAAAACTAACCATAAGGCCTTAGATATTCTCGGCATATTTTCATGAAATAGGGCTCACATCGATCTTTCCAGTCCTCTCTCTAAATTATATATGATAAACAAGGCGCTTAAAAAAGGTGGGCATAAAAAAACCCCGGCAATTGAGCCGGGGTTTACGTCCTGTATGGTGGGATGAATTATTTCACTTTCTTTCCGCGAACTGTTTTGTTCTTGGACTTTGATTTGGAACCTACTCTGGACATGGCGCATCGGAATCCGATATAATCTGTGGCCATATACTGGGGCAGGAATCTGCGTTGGGCAGGATCCAGCCAATAGGCCCTGTCCCTCCATGATCCTCCTTTGTATACCCTCACTTCGTCATTGATAAGGGTGGTCCGGTTGTTGCTGGTATCATAGCCTCTTACAATATTACCAAGAGAGTCTCTCTTTACCTCATGCTTGGGTGAATCGTACATTTTGCGTTGATTTTCTTTGTCCTCTTCATCGCTGAAGCGATCAAAGAATCTGGAAGAACCGGCATCACCATCGCGGTAAGCGCGGTTATCGCTTTCAGAGAAGTTGGTCCTCAGGTAGGTCTCATTTTCGTCCACTGGCACCATCAGGATCTCTCCGGGAAGGTTTACAGCAACTACTTTTCCGTTAGGCAGGGTATCATATACGATACTGTCTCTCAGGATCTCCACTTTGCCATCATCCCCGATAGCCGTCTTCGTATAGATATTTCCTCTGTAGTAGTTGAAGTCGCTGATCTCGTCATCAACGATGGGCCTGTACACGTCGGCAACCCACTCTGCCACATTTCCGGCCATATCGTACAGTCCAAGATCATTGGGTTTATACGATTTCACTTCAGCTGTGATATCGGCGCCATCATCAGACCATCCGGCGATCCCGCCGTAGTCTCCTTTGCCTTGTTTGAAGTTAGCCAGCTGATCGCCTCGGCCAACCCGCTGTCCGTTCCGGGTGTATTCTCCTTCCCAGGGATATTTCTTTCTCCCCCTGTAATTATTGTATTCCCTTGTACCCTGTAAGGCTTGAGCTGCATATTCCCACTCTGTTTCGGTAGGAAGTCTGTATTCCGGGGTAATGATCCCGGTGCTTCGTTTGGCGAATACTGCTACGGAATCTTTTTTCTTGTTGCCCTGGAGGGAGTCGATCTGCCCGTTATAAACAGATTCTGGGCGGTTGAGGTAAGCTTCTGTACTGAACGTGCCTGCGATCTCACCGGTCACAGCCTGGTATTTTGCATCCTTTGCCAGATATCCTTCCCGCTCCAGCACGGCCTCATTGACCCGGTCTGTCCTCCACTCGGCAAATTGAGTAGCCTGAATCCAGTTCACACCTACTACAGGATATTCGGCATAGGCGGGGTGGCGGAGATAGTTGTTCGTCATGGTCTCGTTAAAGCCAAGTCGGTTTCTCCACACCAGAGTGTCCGGAAGAGCACCCTTGTATATATTGGCATACTTTGGATTTTCCGGAGGATAGACACTTTTGAGGTAATCGAGGTACTCCAGGTACATAACGTTGGTCACCTCGGTCTCATCCATATAAAAGGACTGTACGTGTTGTTGGGTGGGTGTATTGTTCCAGTCGTGCATTACATCGTCCTGGACCTTACCTTTAATAAAGGTACCGCCTTCAATAAATACAAGACCGGGAGACGTTTCCTGCTCCTTAAAATCCGAATTGTATTGAAAGCCACCTTCTTTGGCATTGATCTTCCACCCGGTAGCCCTGGATACGTTTTTGGAACTTGAGGACTTTTTACAGCTGGTGGCTGTAAAACCTGCCACGAGCACGGTGCAAGAGAGTACAACTTTGATAAATTGTTTTTTCATCTGTTGATCTTTGATTTAATAATTCTTCAGATTCCGGCAGAGAAGTTTGTTCCGATTCTCCATTCTCTTTCCGAAACCTGATCCTTACAGGACTTTCTTAGGTTTTGTCTTTCCGCTATACGGGAAGGACGGGTTTACTTGATTTCACAGTATTTCCGGCTACTAGAACGACGATTTACCTATAATATTTTACAGGCTCAAAATTTCTTCAAGGCCTTTGCTCAAAGAGTTTCAGGCCGGTAATACAAATTCATAACGGAACAAATAACATTATATTATGAGTATTTCCTTTTCTTTACTGTCAGGGGTGTTAAATCCTACCTGGGTGGATGCACGGCCTAAGAATCTCGAATCCCAATCGATAAAACGCATCTTTTTTGCAAGGGGACGGAAGTAAAATAATGGCTTTGACTGCACAAGATATTTTTAAATTGACCGTTAACCACATGTACAAAACATGGGAACCCAACTACTCAAGGGACGATTAGAGGACTCACAATACTTGCGATTCCAGGATAAACGTCCCGAAGAATTGAAATTCGACAGGGTTTAAAATGATCGATTAAGAGGTAATTATGAGAAAATTAGTAAGCATTTTGTTGTTGCTTTTTGTTTGTAAAGGCCTGGCCCAGGAAGACAGGGTGATCACCACAGCAGTACCTTTCCTGACCATTGCCGCAGATGCCCGCGCGGCCGGTATGGGTGATATGGGAGTAGCCACTTCCGTGGATGCATTCTCACAGCAATGGAACCCGGCAAAGTTTGCATTTGCAGAAAGGAAAATGGGCATCGGGGTGAGTTATACTCCTTACCTGGAAAGTATCATTACCGATATTTCCCTCCTCAACGGAAGTTTCTACAACAAGATCAATGAACGAAGCGCCTTTGCCTTTTCCCTTCGTTACTTTACGCTGGGGGAGATTGAACTCAGGCAATTCGCCAATGACCCTGGAACTTTAGCCAAGCCTAATGAACTGGCTTTAGACGGTTCCTATTCCCTGAAACTCAGTGATAAATTCTCTATGGCAGTGGCCGGTAGATTTATCCGCTCGAACCTCAGGCTGCCCGAGATCAGCAACGTGGATTCACAGGCTGCCAGTTCCTTCGCGGTAGATGTCGCTGGATACTATCGGTCTGATGAAATTGCGTATGACAATTTTAACGGTCGATGGAGAGCGGGTTTCAACCTGTCAAACCTCGGAGGTAAGATACAGTACGACGAGGGAGGACAGGAAAATTTCCTTCCCACCAACCTCAGATTTGGAGGCGGGTTCGATTTTATATTCGATCAGGACAATGCGCTGGGGATCACTGCAGAATTCAATAAATTACTTGTCCCGACCCCGAGGGATTTCGATAATGACGGGGATGTGGATTCGGAAGACAACGACCAGTACCAGCAGATCGGTTTCCTGAAAGGAGTGTTTGAATCATTTGGGGATGCCCCTGACGGCTTTAGCGAAGAACTGAAAGAAATGACCTGGGCGCTGGGTGCCGAGTATTCCTTCCAGCAATCCTTTATGGTCCGTGCAGGCTATTTTAACGAAAGCGAGGACAAGGGATCGAGGAAGTTCTTTTCCCTCGGCGCCGGATTTATCTTTAAGGCTGCCCAGATAGACCTGTCGTATCTTTTCTCTTCTTCCCAGATCAGGAATCCCCTGGAGAACACCCTTCGTTTTTCCCTTACCTTTAACCTGGGTGAGGAATTCATCAATAACTAGAAATTCCTGAATATAATTACAACCTGCTGCCCGGCAGGTTTTTTTATGCGAAGGATTCAGGGAATTGTATCTTTAGGTCATGAAAAAAGAAACTCTATCCCTCGAATTGACGGTTTATGATTCTGAAAAAGAACTCTCCGCTGAAGATGCCGCATTGATGAATCGGGCACGGAAGGCCCGGGAAGATGCTTACGCGCCCTACTCCAATTTCAAAGTGGGAGCTGCCGTTCTGATGGAAAACGGAGAGGTAGTCGTGGGCAACAATCAGGAGAACGCTTCCTACCCCTCAGGGCTTTGCGCAGAAAGAGTAGCGGTTTTCCAGGCAGGGGCCAGATATCCCGGTTTGGCTGTAATGAAGATAGCCATAGCAGCGGGCTCCGAAACAAAACCCCTGGCTAAGCCCGCAGCTCCTTGCGGAAATTGCCGTCAGTCTATTTTTGAATACGAGAACAAACAGAGAAAGCCCATTGAACTTTTGCTTATGGGGGCATCCGGCGAGGTGTATAAATGCCCTTCCATACAGGGGCTATTGCCGTTGGCGTTCGGTAGGGAATTTCTCTGAACTTCCTCAAAAAAATAAGCGTGTGAGGGTGCCAAATTGCGGCCGGAACCGGGTGATAAGCTTTTTTCCTAAATCTTTTTCTCTATTATAATTATGTGTATTTTTGACTTTCTTTAAAATTCCTCTCACGGGAACACCCGGCGAGGGTTAAGACAATCGAATAAATTTCATTTTAATGAAAAAAATTACCAAGGAAGTCTACCTGAAGTGGTATGAGGACATGTTGTTTTGGAGAAAGTTTGAAGACAAGCTAGCTGCGGTCTACATCCAGCAAAAAGTGCGCGGCTTTCTTCACTTATACAACGGACAGGAAGCGGTACTGGCAGGAGCTCTGCACGCCATGGACCTAACCAAGGACAGGATGATCACTGCCTACAGAAACCACGTTCAGCCTATTGGGATGGGTGTGGATCCCAGGAAGGTGATGGCAGAATTATACGGGAAGGTCACCGGTACTTCAAAAGGCATGGGCGGCTCCATGCACATATTTTCGAAAGAACACAGATTCTATGGCGGACATGGGATCGTCGGAGGTCAGATCCCCCTGGGGGCAGGTCTGGCATTTGCCGATAAATACTTCAAGAGGGATTCCGTAACACTCTGTTATATGGGTGACGGGGCGGTGAGACAGGGGAGTTTGCACGAGTCCTTCAACCTGGCCATGCTCTGGCAGTTGCCGGTAGTCTTTATATGTGAGAACAACGGATATGCGATGGGAACCTCCGTAGCCAGGACCTCCCATTCTACGGAGATCTGGAAACTCGGTCTGGGTTATGAAATGCCCTGCGGCCCCGTTGACGGTATGGATCCTGTAACTGTGGCCGAGGAAATGCACAAGGCTATCGAACGGGCCAGAAGCGGGGGCGGACCTACCTTCCTTGAGATGAAAACTTACAGGTACAGGGGGCATTCCATGTCTGACGCACAGCATTACCGCACCAAGGAAGAGGTGGAGGAGTACAAGAAGATCGACCCCATCACCCAGGTACTCAATGTCATCAAGGAAAAGAAATACGCCACCGATGAAGAGATCAAGGAGATAGATGACAGGGTGAAGAAACTGGTGAAAGAGTGTGAGAAATTTGCTGAGGAATCGGACTACCCGCCGGCTCAACAGCTGTACGATGTGGTTTACGAGCAGGAGAATTACCCGTTTGTCGAACACAAAATTTAAAAAGAGATGGCAGAGATCATAAATATGCCCAGGCTTAGTGATACCATGGAAGAAGGTACCGTGGCCAAATGGCTAAAAAAGGTTGGAGATCAGGTAAATGAAGGGGATATTCTCGCCGAAATCGAAACAGACAAGGCTACCATGGAGTTCGAGTCCTTCCATGAGGGTACGTTGCTTCACATAGGCATTCCCGAAGGAGAGGGTGCCCCTGTCGATTCACTTCTGGCGATCATCGGGAAAGAAGGGGAGGATATTTCTGCCCTGATTGACGGAAGCACTGCCAAGGTGGAATCTGATACCCCTGCAGGGGATGCAGAAGTGCCGAAGGAGGAGTCCAAATCCCCTGAGGTGAAGACTGAGAAAAGTTCATCCGCCGAGATACCCAAGGGAGTGGAGATCGTAAAAATGCCAAGGTTGAGTGATACCATGGAAGAGGGAACGGTTGCCACCTGGTTAAAGAAAGTGGGTGACGACGTTGAGGAAGGAGATATCCTGGCCGAGATCGAAACCGATAAGGCCACCATGGAATTTGAATCCTTCTACTCCGGAACGCTGCTCTATATAGGGATACAGGAAGGAGAATCTGCCCCGGTAGACGAAGTGCTGGCTGTCATCGGCCCAGCCGGGACAGATGTGGAAGCCGTGCTGAATCAAAAAGGTCAGGGCACTGCAGCGGCTGCAGGGGAACAGGAGGAAGAGACTTCTTCAGGAACCGACCAGCAGCCGGCTGAAAGTGCACCCGCACCCGTTGTCACCAATGATGGAGAAAGGATCTTTGTTTCTCCTCTGGCCAGAAAAATGGCTGAAGACAAAGGGATCGACCTCAATGCCGTGAAAGGTACGGGAGACCAGGGTCGTATCGTAAAGAGGGATATAGAAAATTATACGCCATCACAGGCGAAGCCCGCACCTGTTGCTGCCCAGGCAACTGAGGCTGCTGCTCCTGCAAAACCCGTCTTGTTGCCCACAGGGGAGGAAGGTTCGGAAGAGGTCAAGAATTCCCAGATGAGGAAAGTGATCGCCAAGAGACTCAGCGAATCCAAATTCACGGCACCGCATTACTATCTGACCATTGAGGTAGACATGACCCATGCGGCGAAATCCAGGGAGCATATCAACAACCTGCCCGATACCAAGGTATCGTTCAATGACCTGGTCGTTAAGGCCTGTGCCCTGGCTTTGAGAAAACACCCTCAGGTAAATACTACCTGGAACGGGGATACCACGCGTTACAACAAACACGTTCACGTTGGAGTGGCCGTGGCTGTTGAGGACGGTCTTGTTGTGCCAGTCCTGAAATTTGCAGATCAGATGAGCCTGACTCAGATCGGAGCCGCTGTCAAGGACCTGGCAGGAAGAGCGAGGAACAAGAAACTGACCCCTGCTGAAATGGAAGGCAGTACCTTTACTGTATCAAACCTGGGGATGTTTGGGATCCTGGAATTTACTTCCATAATCAACCAGCCCAACAGCGCCATCCTGTCTGTCGGAGCCATTGTTGAGAAACCCGTGGTCCGGGATGGGCAGCTCGCCATTGGAAGTACGATGAAACTTACCCTTGCTTGTGACCACAGGACTGTGGACGGCGCCACAGGAGCTCAATTCCTGCAGACCCTGCGTGAATACATAGAGAACCCGGTAACCATGCTGGCGTAATCTCAAAGATGATCGTAATCAGCAACGGTAAAGAAGCATTCAATTCATTTTTGAATGCTTTTTTTGTTCTGACTAATTCCATATATCGATGAAAAAAAATCTGGCAATTCTGCTTGTAACCTGGGTGTTCACCGGATGCGGAACCTCAAAGAACACAGCCATAGATGTGGCTGATTTCTCATCGGCTCTGTCCATAGGTACACATATGAACCTGCTGGCTTCGGATGATCTCCGGGGAAGGGAGGCCGGAACGGAAGGGATCGGGAAGGCCGCCTCCTATATTGCAAAAACGATGGAGGGATACGGCTTGGAGCCCTATTACTCAGTGTTTCAGGACACTCTGGACAATTTTGAACCTGCCGCATACAACCTGGTAGGGGTGGTGAGGGGGAGTGACCCGGATTTGAGGGACGAGGTTGTGCTTCTCGGGGCCCATTACGATCACATCGGTATCGTGAGGGCCAAAGAAGGCGATTCC
>NZ_JBFGBM010000131.1:0-7865 GCF_041567615.1 Muriicola sp. | reverse complement strand
TCTTCAGAATTAGTGCCCTACTTACCAGAAAATGAAGTTTCCTTAATGTCTTACGAAGCGCCCCGGATGGTCAACAGCAGAGGGGGGCAGATCCGAATTTTTATGCCGCGTTATGGTAACATCAACGAGCGGAGGCATCAGCTGCACGAGGTGATCCGGTTATCGGGAATGAACCTCGTCATCAACGATATGGATATGCCGCTGATCATCAAAGTGGCCTCCATCCCGAGGGAACGCATTCAGGTCTATTTTATAGATAATGAGGAGTATTTTAAGCGAAAGGCGACCTTTACCGATGAAAACGGGGATCTTTTCCCTGACAATGATGAACGCGCGATCTTCTTCGCCAAAGGGGTAGTCGAAACCGTAAAGAAACTCAATTGGAACCCTGATATTATCCACATCCACGGGTGGATGTCCTCCCTTCTTCCTATGTACCTCCGTAAATTCTATGCAGACGAGCCCTTGTTCGCAGACAGCAAGATCGTCCTTTCAGTATACGGCAAGAGTTTTGAAGGAATTCTCGACAAAGACCTGATCAAAAAGGTCGCGTTTGACGGTATTCCTGAAGACGCCCTTGAACTCCTTAAAGAACCCACGTATAATAATTTGTTAAAAATAGGGGTGAGTTATTCCGATGCCGTAATTTTAGCTGCTGAAGGCATCCCGGAAGATTTGCTTTCATTCATCAAAGACCAGGAGAAACCCGTGTTGCCGTATGTGCCTATTCAGGAATTTGAAGAGGCTTATGCGAATTTCTATGACACTGAAGTTTTAAATTAAGCCCCATGCGATTTTTTACCAAAGGCAAGGTTCCGGCCCTTTTTGGAACGCTCCTCATGCTTGCGCTTATGTCTTGTGACGAGGACATCACGACCATTGGGAATGGAGTGATAGACGGAAGTCCTTTTATCTCAGACAAGGCCGTATATGACGTTTTTGCTTACAATAGAAATGTAGTGGCCGTGCAAACCAACAAGCTCCCCTTGTATCAGATCGGTGTCTTCAATGATCCCATTTATGGGAAAACAACGGCCAGCATTACGTCTCAGGTATCCCTGAGAGGGGGTACCGGTAACCCGACATTTGGGAATTATTCTCAGCTGACAGAAGACAATGCTGATAATGACGACATTGATGCTACCATCGAGGAAAACGAAAGGATCAAAGAGGTAGTGCTCTACATCCCCTATTTGAGGAACAGCAGCGGAGACCGTGACCTCGATGGCGTGATAGACGAATTTGACGTCGATCCTGATGATCCCAACAGTGACAGTGATGGAGATGGCTTAACCGACAATGAGGAAAGGTTATCGGGGACGGACCCGCTTAATCCGGATACGGACGGTGACGGGATCAACGATGATGAGGATACCAGTACTTTGCCCAACAGGTTTCCGGTTAAGAGGGACCTGGACAGCATTTACGGGAATCGGGATGTTCCTTTCAACTTCAAGGTAGAAAGGTCCACCTATTTCCTCAGGGACCTGGACCCCAACAGCAATTTCCTGCAAGCCCAGGAATATTATTCGAGTCAGGAATTCGCCCCTGCCTTTGTATCGGACGTGCTTTTTGACGGACCTGTCCTCATTGAAGACGAGCAGACCCTTGTGTTTGCCGAGGACGACCCGGATACGGAGGACGATGAATCCCTGCAGGCTCCTCAGGTCATCGAACCCGGTATCAGGGTGACATTGGATCCAGACTTCTTCCAGCAGAATATCCTGGATAAGGAAGGGTCTTCAGAGCTGATCAGTAATTCCAACTTCAAGAATTTTTTCAGGGGGATACACATGTCCATAACTCCCATCACGGATGATATCATGCTGTTGCTCGACCTCAGAACGGCTACTATCAGCCTGACTTACGAATACGACAGGGTTGTGGATGGGGAATTGGAGACGGCCGAACGGGAGTATACCCTGAATCTGATCACCGGGCAGGGCAATGCACCCATTGCAGGGAATGCCGTGAATACCATCCTGTCGGAACCCTACCCAACTCAGGTGAACGATAACCTGAATACGGGTCAGAATGCATCCAGGATCTACCTCAAAGGCGGACCCGGGATCTACGCAGAGATCGCCCTTTTCGAAGAAAACAACGGAGAGACCGTGATCAACAACATCAAATCGAGGAACTGGATCATCAATGAAGCCAACCTGGTCTTTTACGTAGACCGGGAGACGTTGGATGCAGCCGGGGGGATCTTGGAACCTCCGAGACTTTATATGTACAACACGGATACCAATGCACCTGTCTATAACCCTTCCAATGAGAATAATTCTGCGGATTCGCGTTTTGGAATATATCTCGATTACGATGCGAGGCTACAGGAGGAGAATGACCGGGGGATAAAATACACGGTTCGGATCACGGACCATATCAATAACCTGGTCCTCAGAGATTCCACGAACGCGACCCTGGGCCTGTCCATTTCAGCAGACATCAGGATTTCCGGGGTGTCTAATGCCCTGCTGGCGGGTAATGCGGAGAAGGATCTTCCGGTAGGGGCCAATTTGAGCCCGCTGGGCACGGTCCTCTACGGCAGTGGTGACAATGTCCCTGAAGACAAAAAGCTCAAGCTGGAAATCTTCTACACGGAGGCTAATTAATACTGTTTCCTCATACCACTGGCGGAGAAAATGCGTTATATAACGCAAAATCAACATTAATTTTAATACATCTCGTAAATTTACGAACCGAAAATCGGGTTAATTCTTTAGCTATGTGTGGAATAGTAGGTTATATTGGGCATCGGGAGGCATATCCCATAATTATGAAAGGGCTTCAAAGGCTCGAATACAGGGGGTATGACAGTGCCGGAATCGCTCTTTTCGACGGAAATCAGATCAACATGTCTAAAACCAAGGGAAAGGTTGAGGACCTCAAGAACAAATCGGAAAAGAACATAGCGATCAATGGATCCCTGGGCATGGGCCATACCCGCTGGGCTACTCACGGTGTTCCCAATGATGTCAATTCCCACCCTCACTATTCGAATTCCGGAAATTTAGTGATCATCCACAACGGGATCATAGAGAATTACGAAGCGATCAAGACGGAACTGTCCAAAAGGGGTTATGTCTTTGAATCGGACACGGATACCGAGGTGCTGGTTAACCTGATAGAGGAGGTCAAGAAAAAGGAAAAGGTAAAACTGGGGAAAGCGGTACAGATCGCTCTGAACCAGGTTGTGGGCGCTTATGCCATAGCCGTATTCGACAAAGAAAAACCGGATGAGATCGTAGTGGCCAAGCTGGGAAGCCCGCTGGCCATAGGGATTGGTGACAAGGAATTTTTTATAGCTTCAGACGCTTCCCCTTTTATAGAATACACCAATAACGCCGTTTATCTGGAAGATGAGGAGATGGCTATCGTAAGGCCCGGGAAGGAGATTAAACTGCGAAAGATCAAGGATGATGCCGTGGCCTATCCCATGATACAGGAATTGCAACTCAACCTGGAAGAGATAGAAAAGGGGGGATATGACCACTTTATGCTGAAGGAGATCTATGAGCAGCCCAGGGCGATCAAGGATACCTATCGCGGTAGGTTGCTGGTAGACCAGGGGATCATCAAGATGTCCGGGATAGATGACAACCTGGAGAGATTCATGAACGCAAACCGCATTATCATAGTGGCTTGTGGTACCTCATGGCATGCCGGGCTTGTAGCCGAATATATCTTCGAAGACCTGGCCCGCATACCTGTTGAGGTGGAATACGCCTCTGAGTTCAGGTACCGAAACCCGGTGATCACCAGTAAGGACGTAGTGATCGCTATCTCCCAGTCCGGAGAGACCGCAGATACGCTCGCAGCGATCAAACTTGCCAAAGAGAGAGGCGCTTTTGTATTTGGGGTTTGTAACGTGGTAGGTTCTTCCATTGCACGTGAAACGCACGCCGGGGCCTACACCCATGCCGGACCTGAGATCGGGGTGGCTTCCACCAAAGCCTTTACCACTCAGATCACCATCCTGATGATGCTCGCCTTAAAACTCGCCAAGGAAAAAGGAGAACTCAACGAATCCAAATACCACGAGATCCTTTCCGAACTGGAGAATATCCCCAGCAAGGTGGAGAAGGCCCTGGAGGCCAATCCCCTGGTAGAGATCATCGCAGATGTGTATAAAGAATCTGATAATTGCCTATACCTGGGCAGGGGTTATAATTTCCCTGTGGCCCTGGAAGGTGCCTTGAAATTGAAAGAGATCAGTTACATCCACGCAGAAGGGTATCCGGCTGCAGAAATGAAGCACGGACCGATCGCCCTGATCGATGATCAGATGCCGGTGATCGTGATCGCCACCAAAAAAGGGCATTACGAAAAGGTCGTGAGCAACATTCAGGAGATCAAGACGCGAAAGGGTAAGATCATCGCTATCGTCACCGAAGGGGATACCCAGGTGAGAGAACTGGCAGACCACGTGATTGAGGTACCTGAGACGCTGGAAAGTCTGAGCCCGCTCGTCACCACCATACCCTTACAGTTGCTCTCCTACCACATAGCGGTCATGAGGGGATGCAATGTAGACCAGCCGAGAAACCTGGCTAAATCGGTTACGGTAGAATAGAAAGCGTTATCCCCATTACAATTTCAGGGCCCTCCTGATACTGAGATAAAATCGCGGTACTTCCCCCGTGGACATACTTCCTTCTGGAATTAGAATTCGAATACCGATAATTTATTATCGTTAATTTTTTTTAGGGATTGAAAGGGGCTTTTCTAATTTCATAATGGATTTTACATTCTTCATAACACGATGTAAAATTGATAATAGGTTGAAGCCCTGTAAGAGATTACGGGGTTTCTTTATTTTAATAGTTCACATTATTCCGCATCCCATTGGAGAAAGTCTCTCCCTGCCCCTCTGTATCTGAGGACAAAGTCAATCTGCCTGACCTGCTGGACAAAGACACGGGGTGAGTTTGCTCAATGGGGGAGAACACATAAGATCCCTTCGGTCTCAAGTACTTTTCTGCCTCTGACTCCCACCGAACACACCTGAAAGAGATTACCCAAAAATCCTGCTATAACCCTAATTTATTGAAGGATTAGTAATTTCAGCCCTTTCATTTTTAGAAATTAATAACGAGACCCTCTGCTTTTTTTTATATTAGGATATAACGATGTAAAAAATTCGTTAAATTGCCCGCAGAATAAAAGACCCAATCGAATGAGAACAGCATTTTTATTTTTTTTCCTGCTTATCGGGTATGGAATGTATGCACAGACCACCGTTCAGGGAACGGTAAAAGATGAAGCCGGTGAACCAGTCCCCGGAGCAAATATTGTCATCATTGGTACAGCCACAGGTACAGTCTCCGATTTTGACGGTAATTTTACCCTGGCCACTTCCCAGAACCCTCCTTTTGTTATCAGGGTTACCAGTATAGGCTACAGTGAAATGTCAGCCCAGATCACTTCCAACAATCAAACGATCGACATCGTCCTCCAGGAGGCTCAGACCATGCTGGATGAAATTGTTGTATCTGCCTCCAGGACACAGGAGCGACTCTTTGAATCCCCGGTATCCGTAGAACGTTTTGGTTTGAAGGAGATCAAGAATGCTTCGGCAGAATCTTTTTACAGCGGACTTCAGAATTTAAAAGGGGTTGATATCAACACAAACAGTCTGACCTTTCAGTCCATCAACACCCGGGGTTTTGCGACCTTTGCCAATACCCGCTTTATGCAGTTGGTAGACGGGATGGACAACTCCGCCCCCGGTCTCAACTTCGTGCTGGGAAACCTGGTGGGGATGTCTGAACTGGAAGTGCAAAGCGTGGAGATCCTGCCGGGAGCCTCCTCTGCCCTTTATGGTGCAGGCGCCTTTAACGGCATCCTCTTTATGAGGAGTAAGAGCCCGTTCGACTTCCAGGGGATCAGCGCCTATTTCAAGACCGGGATCACTTCCCAGGAAGCTGCCGGGGATAATAATTATTACGATTTCGGGATCAGGGCAGCGCATGCCTTTAGCGATAAACTCGCTGTCAAGGCCAATTTTTCCTTCCTCAAAGGGGAAGACTGGCATGCGAACCGGACTGACGATCTCAACAGACCCGGTGCAGACCGTTCTGACCCCGCCTATGACGGACTGAACGTATACGGGGATGAGGTATCTACTCTCCTCAATTTTGATGCCCTTGCCGGCTTGCCATCCGGAACGGTAGGTTCTGCTGTAGTGTCCAGGACCGGATATGACGAGATCGACCTGGCCAATTACTCTGCAGAAAGCGTCAAAACAGACTTTTCTGTGTATTACAGGCCATTTGCAGATGATTTTGAGATCGTTTACAACGGCAGGATAGGTCGTGGTAACACCCTATACCAGGGGGCTAACCGCTACTCCATCAAAAACTTTATCCTGCAACAGCACAAGCTGGAATTCCGGAATAATAATTTCTTCCTCAGGGGGTATATCACTTCAGAGGGGTCTGGGGATTCCTATGATACCCGTTTCGCGGCCATTAACGTGAACCGCCGATGGAAAGGGGATACCCAGTGGTTTACTGAATACGCCCAGACCTATATCGGAGCCCGACTCGGAGTGGGTACAGGAGTGCCTCTCGATGAGGACACTGCTCATGCACTGGCAAGGCAAGCGGCCGACACGGGCCGATTTGTTCCGGGAACTCCTCAGTTTCAGAACGCTTTCAACGCGGTAATCAATGACGGTGACCTTACAACCGGTGCAAAATTCATTGATAATACGCAACTGAGGCACATAGACGCGAATTATAACTTTTCCCATCTGACCAGGGACTTTGCCGATATCCAGATCGGGGGATCCTTCAGGGAATATGTCCTGAATTCCAATGGTACCATCTTTACGGATTCTGACGGCCCCATCAGTTACAATGAATACGGTGCCTATATGCAGGTCCAGAAAAAATTTATAGAAGATCGCCTGAAGTTCACGGGGTCTGTTCGTTATGATAAGAATGAGTTCTTTGATGGATTCTTCTCACCAAGAGTCTCCCTGGCATTCACAGCCGGAGAGAACAGGAACCAAAACATCAGGGTCTCGGCCCAGCAGGGTTTCAGGAACCCGACCACACAGGACCTTTTTATTGGTCTCAATGCGGGTAGGGCGATCCTCGTGGGATCTGCCCCCGCGAACCTGGACAGGGATATCAGGACTTTCCCCGTGAGTAGCTCCGGACAAGCTATCACAGGTTCCAGCACGGCCACGGTGGTAGGCAGGGATGCTTATGAGAATGCTTTCTCCCTGGCCTCCGTCAGTGCCGGTGCACCTGCTGCAGTAAATACTCCTCTGGTGCAGCCCGAGGAGATCACGGCCTTTGAGCTGGGATACAGGGGCAAGTTTGGTAAAGTTATCATCGACCTGAGCGGATACTATAACCAGTATGAGAACTTTATCTCGAACACCACGGTCTTGGTACCTTTTTATGGTCAGGCAGGGGACAATGGCCTATCATTACTGGCATTGCAGAACGGAGATTTCTTCGCTTATCAGAACTATACCAACTCCCTCGCCGATATCAATTCCTATGGGGCGAACATCGGTGTTGACGTGAAGGTGTTCGGGAATTTTGACCTGGGTGTGAATTATACCTATGCAGAACTCGACTTTGACCAGGCTGCCTTCCCTGATTTCAGGACTAATTTCAACACGCCCAACCACAAGGTCAAGGCCTCCTTCGGAAATACCGAGTTGTTCAAGAACTTCGGATTCAATGTGAATTACCGATGGAGTGATACCTATTTCTGGCAGGCCACTTTCGCCGACGGGCAATTGCCTTCTTTCACGGTTCTTGATGCACAGATCAACTACGCTGTGCCTGATATCAAATCGGTGTTCAAGGTCGGAGGATCCAATATCCTTGGGGATGAGTATT
>NZ_JBFGBM010000130.1:0-7871 GCF_041567615.1 Muriicola sp. | reverse complement strand
TTTTCACATGATGGATGACGGTGCGGAGGATAGGATGGAAGAAGCCATTGAAGGTTCAGCCTGGCCGTTTTAAAGCCATTCGTTCAGCCTGTTGGCGTCCAGTTTCAAAAAGATAAACAAAAGGGCGGTGAACCCGATGAGGGCAGAACCTCCGTAACTGAAAAAGGGCAGGGGTATGCCGATAGTAGGGAGGATTCCGATGACCATCCCGATATTGATGAAGTAGTGGATCAGCAAGATGGAAATGACCCCGTACCCGTACATCCTGCTGAATTGGCTTTTTTGTCTTTCTGCCAGGTAGACCAGCCGCAACAACAAGGCCGTAAACAGGATCACAACGGTGGCCGTACCCACAAAACCCCATTCCTCACCCACGGTGCTAAAGATATAGTCTGTATGCTGCTCAGGGACGAAGTCTCCTTTTGTCCGCGTTCCCTCCAGGAAACCCTTTCCAAACCCCCCACCTGATTCGATGGCCTTTTCAGACTGGTAGGTATTGTAGCCTATCGTCTTCCTGATTTCTTCCAGTCTTTCCGGATCCTTTTCCAGCCTCAGCCAAAGGCTGAACCGGTCGCGGTGACGCTGTTCAAACACGTTCTCGAACACGAAGTTCACGGAGAGGGAAAAGACCAAAGAAAGGACAAAGAATATGAACAGGGGGAAGAAGGGCACCTTAAAACTTGCCTTTTTTACCAGGAGGAAGATGGCGATTAGCAAAGCCAGGCTGATGATAACCCAAATAGTGCCGAACATCAGTGTGGTTATAAAGATGATAACTGCCATCAGGGCGACCGCCAGATAGAACAGGGGGAGTCCTTCCCGGAAAAGTACAAAGACCAGGGCCAGGAATACCAGGGCACTTCCCGGATCCGGCTGTGGGATGATAAGCAAGACCGGGATCAGGATGATCAGCAGAGCAAAGAGCTGGTCCCTGGATTTTTTGATATCGGTCTGTATGTCACTGAGGTACTTGGCCAGGGCCAGGGCTGTGGTAAATTTTGCCAGCTCCGAAGGCTGTAGGTTAAAAAAACCGAGGTCGTACCAGGAGGTGGCCCCTGCTATATTTTTCCCAAAAACAAAAAGCCCCAGCAACAGGACCATGGTAATGATATAGAGCAGGCTGGAGAACCGCTCGTAGAAATGAGCTTCCAGGTTGAGAAAGATAAAGGCAGCAATGAGGGAAACACCGATAAAGAAGAGTTGCTTTCCGTAGAGTTGGCTGAAATCTAACAGTGAGCTGCCTTCATCAGAAAGGGTGGTGGAATAAATATTCACCCAGCCTATACCCACCAGCATCAAAAAGAGGAAGATGGTCAGCCAGTCTACCCTTCTAAAGACGCTCTTACCAGACATATTCGTTGATCTTGAACTCCTCCCCGCTGTACGGTTTGGCGTATTCTGCCTCCAGGGTCTTTTCCAGCATTCGTTTTTCAAGATCTTTTCGCGTGATCTCCCCTTTGAGGTATTGTTCAATCAGGAGGGAGGCGATATGCCCGGCGTATCGGGCGCCGTAGTATCCGTGTTCGATATAAACGGCCAAAGCGATTTTGGGGTTGTCTACGGGAGCAAAGGCTACGAAGAGCGAATGGTCAGTGAGCTGGGTACGCACTCCGTCTATCTTGGTGTAATTCTCCACCGTCCCGGTTTTCCCGGCGATTTCGATCCCGGGGACCTGCAGCCACTTGGCCGTACCCTGGGTATATACATTGGCCATCCCCTGGACGACCGGATCAAAGTACTTTTTATCTATGGTCGTGTAATGGGGGGTTGTAAACCTGGGGTCGCTGACCGGTTCCCCTCCGATCTCCTTGATGATATGAGGGGTAAAATAATAGCCCCGGTTGGCTATGGCGGCTGTCATATTGGCCAGTTGAATAGGTGTAGCCGCTACTTCGCCCTGCCCTATGGCATTGGAAATAATAAATGACGAAGCCCAGCGGTTGTCCCCGTATACGCGGTCGTAATACCCCTTATCCGGAATCCGCCCCTTTCTGCCTGTAGGGAGGTCGTATCCCAGGTAGTCACCCAGGCCGAAACTCTTGACGTGTTTTTCCCATACGTCCATTCCCTCATCAGTGGTGGGGTACTTTTCGTATATCTTTCTGAATGCCTGGGCAAAATAGGCATTGCACGATTTATAGATCCCGCTGTTCATGTTCCTGAGGCCTCCGCCGCAGTGGCATCCCCTTTTTTTGTTGCCGACGTAAAACCCATTGTAGCAGCGTACGGTCGATTCGGGTTTCATTACGCCTTCCTGCAGGGCGATCAGGGCATTGAGCGTTTTGAAAGGAGAACCCGGGGAAGGTTGTGCCAGAAGCGCCCTGTCCCAGGTGGGTTTGGAAATGGTGTCGTAATGGAGTTTGCTGTAATTGGCAGATCGTTCCCTTCCCACGAGAAGTGCCGGATCATAAGTAGGCCCCGAGATCAATGCCAGGATCTCCCCGGATGAGGGCTCCAGGGCCACGATGCCACCCCTTTTCCCGACCATCAGTTTTTCCCCGTATTCCTGGAGTTCTTTATCAAGGGTCACACGGATCTCCTTGCCCTGCTCCGGAAGGGTATCCAAAGATCCTTCCTTGTAGGGGCCGATGGTGCGGTTAAAACGGTCTTTCTGGATGAATTTAACGCCTTTGACCCCCCTTAGTACTTCCTCGTACTGTTTTTCTATCCCGGTGCGACCTGTGAGTTCTCCCTGCTTGTAGTATGGGTTCCTCCTGATGTCGCTCTCATTCACCTCGGATATGTAACCCAATACATTAGCGCCGCTGTGGGTGTCATAGTACCTCAGCGATCTCTTCTGAATATAAAAGCCCTCGTATTTGCGCATTTTCTCCTGGAGACGGGCGTAATCTGCCTTGGAGAGCTGGGGAACCAGCACAGAAGGCAGCCTGGGGGAATACACCCGTGCCTTCCTCATCCTTTCCAGGAATTTGGGTTTGTCTATTCCCAGGAGGGAACAGAATTCCAGGGTGTCGAGGGGTTTCACCTCCCTTGGGATCACCATCACGTCATAAGCGGGTTGATTGGCCACCAGCAGCGTCCCGTTCCTATCGTAAATAAAGCCTCTTTCCGGATAGTCGTATATGGCCTGGACGGCGGAGTCCTCCAGGACCTGATTGGGAGTAGTGCGAAAGATCTGCAGGTAGGAAAGCCTTCCTATGAAGGTGATCCCTATGATGATAATGATGGAAGAAAGCAGGAATTTTTTCATTCTTTCTCAGCACTAAAGAGCGTTAACATCAGGAAGCCCACTACCAGGGTTCCCACGCTCGTAAATACGATCTTTTTCAAAAGTAATAGCAAATGGGACAAACTAAAAATCTCGAGCAAAAAGAAAATCGCGTGGTGCCCCAATATTAAGAACGTCAAAAAGGCAATTTGTTGTACCCGGGTGGTGTTGCTAAGTCTGAAACTCTGGAATTCGTAGTTCACCCCAAAGACAAAGCGCATGATGGCCGGGCGGAAAAATGCCATGGTAGTGCAGGCCACTGTGTGGAAGGCAAGTGTATCGGAAAAGACATCTATCGTCAGTCCGAGGAAAAAGCAGATCAGCATAAAGACACTCCTCCGCGGTTTGATGGGGTACCAGTAGAGAAAGAGGATGTAGACCATGGGATTGATATAGCCCAGGAAATTCAAACGGTTGAAGATGAGTACCTGTGCCAGTACGAGGAGCAGGAAACGCAGGCCGTTCTGTAAGTACAGGTTATTAGTCATCGTTTATCTTTTCTTCCAGAATTTGTATTTCCTCCCTGTCCCTGTTGCTGATGATGTAGACGTTGTGGAGATTGGTCATGTCATTGAACAGGGCCACGTCTATCTTGTAAAAACTCTCCGAGGTCTGCAGGTCGATCTTTTGGATGGTCCCGATAGGGATGTTCTCCGGGAAGATACTCGACATGGCCCCGGTAACCACAGTATCACCAACATTCAGAGGGACGATCCTCGGAATGTCCTCCAGCTGAACCACGTCGAAACGAAGGGTGTTCCACTTCAGGGAACCGAAATTATTAGTGTTCTTGATCTTAGCATTGATATTAGACTTGGTATTCAAAAGGCTCTGAACCGCCGAGAAATTATCTGTCGTATATTCCACAATTCCCAGGACCCCCATGGAGGTGATCACCCCCATATCCTGTTCCACGCCCTGGGCAGCCCCCTTGTCGAGGGTGATATAGTTGTTGCGCAGGGCATAGCTGTTCTTGATGATCCTGGCCGGGATCACTCCGTAAGGAAAAGAATTCCTTTCTGTCTCAGTCACCGGGACGAATTCTGCGTTGTACAACATCTTTTTCAACCGGGTGTTTTCCTCCACCAGTTGCTCGTTTTCTTCCCGCAGGTTGAAATAGGATGTGATGTTGGCCTGAGTGTTGTAAAGGCTCCCGCTTAGCCAGTTGGCCGAATTTATGAATTTCGTTCTGTGATAGGAGTGAGACTGTATGCTCATCGCCAACCCCAGGGTAAGCAACAACAGGTAGAGCAGGTTGGTCTTGTTGCGAAGAATGAAGTTGATGATCTGTTGCATGCTCTTTTCCTGTTGGATGCTCCCATCCCTGCCGGAAATCCCGATTTAGAGTATTACTGGATTGGATCCCGGGAATTATTTAATGAGGATACTCTTGTAGCGTTCTAAATTCTTCAGGGCAATACCCGTACCGCGAACGACCGCCCTGAGCGGATCTTCTGCAATATAGACGGGCAGGTCTGTTTTCTGGGACAGCCTTCTGTCCAGTCCCCTGAGCATAGATCCCCCTCCTGCCAGGTAGATTCCCGTGTTGTAAATATCCGCGGCCAGTTCCGGCGGGGTCTGTGACAGGGTTTCCATCACGGCATCCTCCACCCTGAGGATGGATTTATCAAGGGCCTTGGCGATCTCCCTGTAGGAGATGGATACCTGTTTGGGTTTCCCGGTGAGCAGGTCCCTTCCCTGAACGGACATCTCATCCGGCGGAGATTGAAGGTCCTCCGTGGCCGATCCTATCTTGATCTTGATGTTTTCTGCAGTGGTCTCTCCCACATAGAGGTTGTGCTGTGTCCTCATGTAGTAGATAATGTCGTTGGTGAATACGTCCCCCGCGATCTTGACCGACTTGTCACAGACGATCCCTCCGAGGGCGATTACGGCGATCTCCGTGGTACCTCCTCCGATATCGACGATCATGTTGCCCTTGGGTTGCATGATATCCAGCCCGATCCCGATGGCCGCCGCCATAGGTTCATGGATGAGGTATACTTCCTTTCCGTTCACCCTTTCTGCCGATTCTTTTACCGCCCGCATTTCCACCTCGGTGATCCCTGAAGGAATGCAAATGACCATTCTCAGGGCCGGGGGAAACCATTTTTTCTTCAGGGCAGGGATGTTCTTGATGAACATATTGATCATTTTCTCGGAGGCGTCGAAATCTGCGATCACCCCATCCTTAAGAGGACGGATGGTCTTGATATTCTCGTGCGTCTTTCCCTGCATCTGGTTGGCTTCCCGCCCAACGGCGATGATCTTGCCGGTGATCCTGTCCCTGGCGACAATGGAAGGGCTGTCTACCACCACCTTGTCTGCATGGATGATCAGGGTATTGGCAGTGCCGAGGTCGATCGCGATCTCCTCCGTTAAAAAATCAAAAAATCCCATTGTAAATGTTTAGTTAGGTTCGGATAAACGGGTGTATTTTATCGACAAAAGTAGTAAAATTAATGTTTAAAATGACGTGTCCCCGTCATTACCATGGCAATTTGATTTTCGTCGCAATAATCGATGCTCAGCTGGTCTTTTATGGACCCGCCGGGCTGTATCACACTCCTGATCCCGCTCTTGTGGGCGATCTCCACGCAGTCTGGAAAAGGGAAGAAGGCATCGCTCGCCATGACGGCCCCGTCCAGGTCGAATTTAAAGGACTTGGCCTTGTGCACGGCCTGGTTCAAGGCATCCACGCGGGAGGTCTGCCCTGTACCACTGGCACACAGCTGCCGGTTCTTCGCCAATACGATGGTGTTGGATTTGGTGTGCTTGCAGAGTTTGGAGGCGAAGATGAGGTCTTCCAGCTCCCTCTTGGAAGGTTTTTTCTCTGTCACATAGGTGAGGCCTTCTGCAGCATCTGTGATGTGGTCTTTATCCTGTACCAGCACCCCATTGAGGCAGGTCCTTACGAGGGTCTCCGGGAGGGCGACCTCCTTCTGCACAAGGAGGATACGGTTTTTCTTTCCCTTGAGGATAGTAAGGGCCTCTTCGGAAAAACCTGGGGCGATGACCACCTCGCAGAAGAGTTTGTGGATCTCTTCGGCTGTGTTTGCATCGATCTCCGTATTGCTGATAAGGATACCTCCAAAGGCCGATACAGGGTCCCCTGCGAGGGCGTCCACATAGGCCTGGTAAATCGTATCCCTCGTGGCCAGGCCACAGGCGTTGTTGTGTTTCAGGATGGCAAAGGTGGGATCGTCATGCCGGAATTCTGCCATGAGGTTCACCGCTGCATCCACATCCAGTAGATTATTGTAGGAAAGCTCTTTTCCGTGCAGTTTGGCGAACATGCTTTCAAAGTCTCCGAAGAAAAACCCTTTCTGATGTGGATTTTCCCCGTATCGAAGGACCTTGCCTTTGGTTTCACTGATCTTCAGGGCAGCAACACCGTGGTCCCTGTTAAAATAATTGAAGATGGCGGTGTCGTAATGGGAGGAGACGTTAAAGGCTTTTGCGGCAAAAGTCTTGCGCTGGGCAAGGGTGGTTGCTCCATTGCTTTCGGAGATCAGGTTCAGAAATTCTTCGTAGTCTTCCATGGAGGAAACACAGAGCACATCCTTGTAATTCTTGGCAGCTGCCCGGATGAGGGAAATACCCCCTATGTCTATCTTCTCGATGATCTCCTGTTCCGATGCCCCGGAAGCCACCGTTTTTTCAAACGGGTAGAGGTCGACGATCACGATATCCAACTGTGGGATGTCAAATTCCTCCAGCTGGGCTACGTCCCCTTCGTTGTCCTGCCGGTTTAAAATACCCCCGAATACCTTGGGATGCAGGGTCTTGACGCGTCCCCCCAGGATAGAGGGATAACTCGTCACCTCTTCCACAGGTATGACCTCTAGGCCCAGGGAACGAATAAAGGATTCCGTTCCCCCGGTGGAATACATGGTGATGCCCAACTCGTGGAACTTTTTTACAATGGGTTCTAGGCCGTCCTTGTGGAAGACGGAGATGAGTGCGGATTTGGCTTTTTTGGCAGTGCCCATATCTAAATTTTTTAAAGGTAAACCGAGAGCTCCAAAGGTACTTTTTTAAGGCCTAAGGCAGCCCCTGTCTTATCAACAAAAAAGGGAAAGTTTTAAAGAATCCTGGCGACCCCGGCATTGACGAATTCCAGGAAACGCTCGTCCTCTTCCGTGAAGGGATCCGGAGTTTCCGAATCGATGTCGATCTGCCCAATGTTCTTCCCCTCCACAAAGAGGGGGATAACGATCTCTGATTTGACCGTCAGGCTGCAGGCGATGTAATTGTCCTGGGCCGTGACATCGGGTACGACAAAATTGGCATTGCTCACAGCCACCTGGCCACAGATCCCTTTGCCGAATGGGATGAGGGTATGGTCTGTGGGAGCTCCTGCGTAGGGCCCCAGCTTGAGTTCCTCCTTCTCCCCATTGCGGAAATAAAAGCCTACCCAGTCGTAGTACGGGACTTCAGCCTTCAGATATTCACACAAGTTCTGCAATCTGTCATCCACAGTCAGCTCCTTTTGGCTAAGGATGGTTTCAACACCTGATTTTAAGCGATCTAACATGTTTTTGTTTTTTGAAAAAATAGCAATTACTCCCCTTTGTTATGGTCCCTGAAAAAGAAAAAGCCACTGTTTTTTACAGTGGCTTTCTCCCGTGTTTTATTTTCT
>NZ_JBFGBM010000129.1:0-7984 GCF_041567615.1 Muriicola sp. | reverse complement strand
TTGAGCACTTTGGCAAAAGACTCCCTGATATCTACCGGCACATACTTGATCTTATACTTGGCGCAGGTCAGTTTTAATTCCTCCATGAAGGCTTTTACCTCCGCCTCATAGGCTTCTTTGATGGTGTCTGCAAAAAGGTCTATATGCACCCCGGTTTCCACGTCCTTGAATCGTTTCGGTGTATTTTCAAAATTAAAAGAGAGCTCTGTCTCCCTGTCGAGCAAATGGAAGACGACCACCTCGTGTTTGTTGAATTTCATATGGCGCAGGGCGTCGAATAACTGCTCGTCCTCAGTTTCTGTCTGGAACATGTCTGTAAAAAGAAAGACCAGGCTGCGACGCTTCAATTTTTCTGCGATCTGGTGAAGGTAGGTATAGGTCTTGGTACCGCTCCCCGTACTTTTCATCTTACCCACTTCGTTTAACCTCGCCAACAACATCTGGTAGTGCCGTTCACTTCCTTTTTCCGGGGAGTAATGCGAATAGACATCAGAATAGATACTCAACCCCACAGCGTCCCTTTGCCTTTTTAAGATATTCATGAGGGCTGCAATGCCCAGTACCCCAAAGCCGATCTTGTTCAGGTTGTCTATCCTAAGCTGTTTTACTTCCGGATAATACATGGAAGCTGAGTTGTCCAGGATCATATGGCACCTGAGGTTGGTCTCTTCCTCGTATCGCTTGGTGTAGAGCTTGTCCGTCTTTCCGTAGAGCTTCCAGTCGATGTGCTTGGTGCTTTCCCCCGTGTTGTAGATCTTGTGCTCGGCAAATTCTGCCGAGAATCCGTGGAAGGGGCTTTTGTGTATCCCGCTGATAAACCCTTCCACTACCTGCCTCGCCAGAATCTCCAGGTTCTGGAATAAGCCACTTTGTTCTATCTGTTGTTGCAGGTCCATATTCCAAAGATACGGAGAGGGCCACAATTGTCACCTATCAATACGGCATGCCTTTCAGGCATAAAAAAAGCCCGGGGGAACCCGGGCTTAAAAAAATTTGAAAATTATGATCAGAGCGCTGCGTCAATGGCGTCTGTATACACTTTTTTGGGAGAGACCCCTACCTGCCGGCTTACGATCTCGCCATCTTTGAATACGAGTACGGTAGGAATGTTCCTTACGCCATATTTGGCCGCGTATTCCTGATTGCTGTCCACATCTACTTTTCCGACTACAGCCTTACCTTCGTATTCATTGCTCACCTCATCGATGATGGGTCCGACCATTCGGCAAGGACCACACCAGGCGGCCCAGAAGTCGACCACCACTGGTTTGTCACTTTTTAAGACCACTTCGTCAAAGGTTGCATCTGTTATTTCTAATGCCATGTTTTTTAATTTAGATTACGCAAATTTAGACAAATAATTCCCTATTTCCTTACAGCAGGTATATTCGTTTTCCCTATAACACCATTACCCGAGGCTATCAATTGAGTTTGTAGTGCACCTCCTTCTCCTCAAGCGTAGCGAGCAGTTCACTGCTGATCTGCACCTTCTGCTTCCTGCTGGAAAGGGTGACCTTGATCTCTTCCTGCATTTCATACACGGTAAAATGCAGAGGTTGTTTACCCTTGTGGGACCTCAGCGTGTCCTTCAAATCCAGGATACGCTCCTCTCTCAATTGATCTATGTCGAGTTTGATGGTCAGCTTCTTAGCATAATTTTCCATCACATCCTGCAGCAATAAGAACTGGTTGAACTGCAGCCTCGGGTCTCCCTTTTTCCCGGTCTCCCGGTTCACCCATCCTTCCCTTACAAAAACCTTTATGTAGACAAAGGAGTTGATCATCAGGAAATGGCGGAATTTGAGGTATTCTTCCCCGAAAATCCTGAATTCTATAGAATCCGTGTAGTCTTCCAGGGTGAACAGAGCCCATCCTTTCCCGTTCCGGCTAACCCTGTGCTGTACGTCGGTGATTACGCCCGCAAAGCTGAGTTCCCTGTTGATCTGGTCATCCAAATGATGGAAAAAGGAGATGTTGGCATTGGCAAAGGCCTTGATCTCGGCTTTAAAATCGTCCAGGGGATGGCCCGAAATATAGATCCCCACTACCTCTTTTTCGCGGCGGAGCTTTTCCATGGTTCCCCATTCCGTACAGGGGGGTACCACAGGTTCCGGGATCTGTACTTCGCTGGCGTCACCAAAGAGGCTGACCTGGGCAGAATTCTCATTTTCCTGATATTTGGCTCCGTACCGGATCACCTTTTCCAGGAAGGTGATTCCCTCCCCTTCCATGTGAAAGTACTGTGCCCTGTGCGTGTCACCGAACGAATCGAAGCCGCCGGCCAGGGCGAGATTCTCAAAGGCCTTCTTATTGGCAGCCCTGAGATCGATGCGCTTGGCCAGGTCAAATACCGATCTGTAGGCACCATTCGCCTTGCGCTCTTCAACGATGGTCCGCACCGCGGAACGTCCCACTCCTTTAATAGCTCCCATCCCAAAGCGGATGGCTCCCTCCTGGTTCACGGCAAATTTGTAGTAGGATTCATTCACATCCGGACCTAGCACTTCCAGCCCCATCCGCTTACATTCTTCCATAAAGAAGGTCACCTGCTTGATGTCATTCATGTTGTTAGACAGCACCGCTGCCATGTATTCGGCAGGGTAGTGGGCTTTCAGGTAAGCCGTCTGGTAGGCGATGTATGCGTAACAGGTAGAGTGACTTTTATTGAAAGCATAGGAGGCAAAGGCCTCCCAGTCTTTCCAGATCTTCTCCAGAACCTCCCTCGGATGCCCGTTCTTTTCCCCTCCGTCCAGGAACTGGGGTTTTAGCTTTTGCAGGAGGGCAAAGATCTTTTTCCCCATGGCTTTCCTGAGAATGTCTGCCTCACCCTTGGAAAACCCGGCCAGCTTCTGGGAAAGCAACATCACCTGTTCCTGATATACCGTGATCCCGTAGGTGTCCTGCAGGTATTCCTCCATCTCGGGGAGGTCGTAGGTGATCTCTTCCTTACCGTGTTTTCGGGCGATAAAGCTCGGGATGTATTCCATAGGCCCCGGCCTGTAGAGGGCATTCATGGCGATGAGGTCGTCAAATACCGTGGGCTTGAGCTCCTTGAGGTGTTTCTGCATCCCGGGGGATTCGTACTGGAAGATCCCCACCGTATCCCCTCTTTGGAAGAGTTCATAGGTCTTCTGATCATCCAGGGGGAAATCATCCGGTACCAGTTCCACCCCGTGTTTGGCTTTTACGATCTTGACCGTATCCTTGATCAGCGTCAAAGTTTTCAGGCCGAGAAAATCCATCTTGAGCAGGCCTGCACTTTCCACCACGGAGTTGTCGAACTGGGTGACGTACAGGTCGGAGTCCTTAGCGGTGGCTACAGGGACAAAATTGGTAATATCATCCGGGGTAATGATGACCCCGCAGGCATGGATTCCGGTGTTGCGCAAAGAACCCTCGAGCACCCTGGCCATATTGACAGTTTGGGCTTCCAGGTCATCTCCCTCCGAGATATTCAGCAACTGGTTGATCTTCTCCATGTCATCCGCCCTGAATTTCTTTCTCAGGTCCTCTTCGGGTAGGCCAAAGATCTTCCCGAGCTTGGACATGTTCGGGATAAGTTTGGCGATGCGATCGGCATCAGGCAGAGGCAGGTCCAGTACCCTGGCCGTATCCCGAATGGAGGATTTGGCGGCCATGGTGCCATAGGTGATGATCTGTGCCACCTGGTTCGCTCCATATTTGCGGATCACGTAGTCCATAACCTTGCCCCGGCCCTCGTCATCAAAGTCGATATCGATATCGGGCATGGACACCCGGTCCGGATTGAGGAACCGCTCAAAGAGGAGGTTGTATTTCAAGGGGTCGATGTTGGTGATCTTAAGGCAATAGGCCACTACGGACCCTGCAGCAGAGCCCCTCCCGGGCCCCACGGACACCCCCATATTTCTCGCCTCCCGAATAAAATCCTCCACGATGAGGAAATATCCGGGATACCCTGAATTCTCAATGGTGGCCAGTTCGAAGTCGATACGTTCTTCTATTTCCGGAGAGATCTCCCCATAGCGCTCTTTGGCTCCTTCATAGGTGATATGCCGCAGATAGCTGTTTTCCCCCCGCTTGCCTCCGTCCTTTTCATCTTCGGCCACCCTGAATTCAGCAGGGATCTCGAACTTGGGCAGGAGTACCTCCCTGGCCAGGTCATAGGGCTTGATCTTATCCACGATCTGCTGGATATTCGAAATAGCCTCAGGGATGTCCTTGAAGAGCACTTTCATCTCATCGGCCGACTTAAAATAGTATTCCTGGTTTGGCAAGCCATAGCGGTATCCGCGGCCCCTTCCGATGGGGGTGGCTTGTTTCTCCCCGTCTTTTACGCAAAGCAGGATGTCATGCGCCTCGGCTTCTTCCTTCTTGCAGTAATAGGTATTGTTGGTAGCTACTACTTTGACGCCGTGTTTTTGGGCAAGGGATAGCAAAACCGGATTGGCCCTGTCCTCATCCTCCTGGTTGTGCCTCATGAGTTCGATATAGAAATCCTCCCCAAACATGTCGTGCCACCATTCCAGGGCATCCTCGGCCTGTTTTTCTCCTGTGTTCAGGATCTTGGAGGCGATCTCCCCGTAGAGGTTCCCGCTCAGGACGATGAGATCATCCTTGTACTGGGTAATGATCTCCCGGTCTATTCGGGGGACGTAATAAAACCCATCCGTGTAGGCCAGGGAGGCCATTTTTGCCAGGTTGTGGTATCCATTTTTGTTCTTGGCCAGGAAAACTACCTGGTAGCCGTAGTCCTTTTGATTCTTATTCTGGTGGTCCTCACAGACAAAGAATTCGCACCCGAGGATGGGCAGGATCGGTTTCTCGTGGAAAACTTCCCCTGATTCTTCTGCCTTGGCTCTACGGGTTTCCAGGGAGGCATTATGGGCCTTTACCTCCTTGACAAAATGGAAGGCACCCATCATATTGGCGTGGTCAGTAAGGGCTACGGCAGGCATCCCCTGTTCGGCTGTGGCCGCCACCAGATCCCTTATCCTGATGGTAGACTGGAGGACAGAGAACTGAGAGTGGTTGTGCAGGTGTACAAAAGGAGTATCTTCCAGGCTTTCGAGGTTTGCCCTGATATCTTCTGAGGATATCTCGGGCTGATCGCTTTCCTGTTTCGATTTGATCTTATCAGACGCTTCCTTCAGGTTTCTGTGACTGAGGCCCAAAGAAGGAATGGTGTCCGGATTGGCCTCTTTGAATCTTTGGAAGTAATCGGGCTGTGCCTTGAGTTCTTGGTACCGGAATACCTCTTTTCGAATGAGTTCGAAAAAACAACGACTGGTAGCCTCCACATCGGCTGCCGCGTTGTGGGCCTCGGAAAAGGAATCGTGAAATAAGTACTCGTGAAGTTCGGTCAGGGTGGGGAGTTTGAACTTGCCACCACGCCCCCCCGGGATCTGGCACAGGGCTGCGGTCTCTTCGGTACAGGTGTCCAGTACCGGTAAGTCCAGCAGGGTGGTATCCATTCCAGCTCTGTGGAATTCGGCTCCTGTGATGTTGATGTCAAAGCTCACGTTCTGGCCCACGACGAACTTTGCCTTCTCCAGGGCACTGTTGAATTCTTCCAGGGCTTCAACCAGGGGGATCCCATCCGTTTCCGCCAGTTCTGTGGAGATCCCGTGGATCTGTTCTGCATCAAAGGGAATGTCGAACCCCTCGGGGCGAATCAGATAATCCTTCTGCTCGATGAGATTTCCCAACTCGTCGTGCAACTGCCAGGCGAGCTGTACGCATCGCGGCCAGTTGTCTACATCGGTGACAGGGGCGTTCCAGCGTTTGGGTAAACCGGTAGTCTCTGTGTCAAAAATCAGGTACATAAAGCGTATTTCGTGGGATGATCGAAGGGTTAAAAATACGGATTTACCGAGGCCTGGGAAAACCTTCTTTTCAGGAGTTATCAACCACAAAAAAATCCGGCCGAAGCCGGATCTTTCAATTTGGGTATTTCGCTGATCAGGAGACTACTTCCTCAAACATTCTGGAGGTTTGCAGTGCCTTTTCGATCGCATTGCGCTGCTTGCTCAGCAGATCGCGGGTCGAATTCGGCAGGATCCATTCCTTGTTCTCCAGGATATCTTTATAGGCGTTGAGGATTTTCTTTTCTCCTCGTTCTACCTCATCCAGAATTTTTTCGGTCTCATTGGAACTGACTCCCGATATGAATTTCATCCACAGCCTGTGAAAATCTCCTTTTATACTTCCACTGTCTTCGGGCAGATTTCCATAGGTCAGGATCTCGGATTTGAGTTCCTGTCCGAAATTGTATCGCTGATTTGCTTTGTCTTCAAGGAATTTTTTAATGGATGGATTCTCTACCTTTTCAGCTGCCAGGGAATAGCCCCTTTTCGCATCATAGGTGAGGGTTAGTAAATCATTTAATTTGTTTGAAATTTTTTCAGAATACTTCATTAATCAATCGTCATTTTAAAATTCAAGTGTTATCGACTCTCGGCAACTGTATATAAGATATAAGAAATCCTCAGAAAACCAAGGAATTACGGGACTTTAAAAGGGATTTAACGGATTCTCTTAAAGAGTGTTAAACACCCAAGAATTCCAGCAAACTGTAAAAACCAGTTGATTCTTATTGACATATAATATGGATAATGTATATTTGCACCCGCTTTAGGACAAAGCGAGTGAAAGAATTAATAACCGAGGGTCGGGTACCCTGCAAAATTAATGTGATATGCCAGTTAGAATCAGACTTCAAAGACACGGTAAAAAAGGAAAGCCTTTTTATTGGATCGTAGCCGCCGACAGCCGTGCAAAAAGGGATGGTAAATTCCTTGAGAAATTAGGAATCTACAACCCCAACACCAACCCTGCTACTATCGACATCAATGTTGATCAATCCGTACAGTGGTTGAACAATGGAGCTCAGCCTTCAGATACTGCTCGCAGGATCCTTTCGTATAAAGGTGTCCTTTTAAAGCATCACCTCATGGGTGGTGTTCGCAAAGGAGCGATGACCGAAGAGGAGGCTGAAAAGAAATTTCAGGCCTGGTTGGATGAAAAATCTAAAAAAGTAGCCGATAAGGAGAAGAACCTTAGCAAGGCTCAGGAGGAGGCCAGGAAAAAAGCCCTGGAGGCCGAAAAAGAAGTAGCTGAGAAAAGAGCCCAGGCTGCCGCGGAGGCTGAACTGCCAGAAACTCCGGAAGCCGTTTCTGCTGAGGAAGAAGTAGCTGCCGTTGAAGGCGCTCCGGCTCCTGAAGATTCTGTTGCACAGGAAGCTGAGGCTCCTGCAGAGGAAGCTGTGGAAGCCGCTGAGGAAACTCCTGAAGCCGCTGCAGAAGAAGCCCCTGCCGCTGAGGAAACCAAGCCGGCAGAGGAGAAGGAGTAATGGCAACCCGGTCTATGCGAAAGGAAGAGTGTTTCTACCTGGGCAAGATCGTTTCCAAATACAGCTTTAGAGGGGAAGTCCTCATCAAATTAGATACAGACGAACCCGAGACATACGAAAATCTGGAATCAGTGTTCATTTCCATGGGAAATAGCCTGGTTCCTTTTTTTATTGTGCAAAGCCGACTCCACAGGTCGAATCTTCTCCGTGTCGACTTTGAGGAGGTCAGCAATGAGGCAGAGGCGGACAAGATCATGGGCTCGGAGGTCTACCTGCCACTGGATCGATTACCCCCCTTAAGCGGGAAGAAGTTTTACTACCATGAAGTCATCGGCTTCAGTCTTATCGACAGTGAATATGGAGATATTGGGACCATCGTTTCCATCAATGATTCAGCTGCCCAGGCACTGTTCGTTTCGGACAAGGACGGTAAACAGCTCCTCATCCCCATAAACGACGAGATCATTACCGAGATCGACCGCTTAGAAAAGACCATTTTTGTCAGGACCCCTGAAGGACTGGTCTCCCTATACCTGGAGGATTAATACGAGTAATGGAAAGCCCATTTCGTTTTAAGCAATTCGAGATCTTTCAGGACCGGTGCGCCATGAAAGTCGGCACAGACGGCGTTCTCCTCGGTGCCTGGGCACCGGT
>NZ_JBFGBM010000128.1:0-8038 GCF_041567615.1 Muriicola sp. | reverse complement strand
TTTCCTAGGCAGGAAATGGGCCAAAAGGGTCGTTTTTAAACACTTTCATCTTTTTGGAACAAAAAACCGGCCCTCATGAGGCCGGTCTCAGGTTAGGTAATAAGCGTTGGTTTTTTGTCAGTTTTTTTTCGTGCTGATCTTGATCACCCCGTCTTTGGCCTTGTCTCCGTACTCCTCAGTGGCTTTCTCTCCTTTGATAACCTCCACCTTCTCTATTTTGCTGGGCGATAGTCCTTCGAATTCCTCCTTGCTCATTTCCTTTCCGTCTACAATGAAGAGGGGATTCTCACCCTTTTCGCTGTCCATAAAGAAAAAGGAAGCCCCTCCTTTCTCGATGATCTCTATGTCTTCTTCATCGCCCGAATCTTTGAGGATAAACACATTTGCACCTTCCCCCTTGTGGATCTTTTTGATCTTAATACGTTTTCCATCGCCATTTTCGCCCAGGGCTTTTAATTCATCTTCGGTAATCTCCATTTCGTTGACCGTAATGACCTTTTCTCCGTCCTTGACCTCTACCAGGACCTTCATTTCGTCCCCATCCCCGTCACTGGTCCAGTTGAAAGCTCCATCTTCATCCCCCTTCATAAGGATCCTCTTGTGCACCTTGTGCTTTCCGTCGTGCGTATCATCAGCATCAGTGTCAACAACGATCATTTTAGAATAGTTCTTGCCTGTGGAATGGATGGTGTGGTGTGAGGCTCCTGAGAAAAAGCCAATACTGCGATCTTCACCTTCGCCGGTGACCCTGAAGGTAAAAGGTTTGATGGGTGTATCGCTGTTCTGGCTGTAATTACCACTGATACCGTTTTCATCCTTGTAGCTGCCGCTGATAGCCGTTATCTCCCCGGCCTTGTTGCGTTTGATGCCTTTGAATTTGAGATCTATACCTTGTTCCTTCATAAATTTAGTGTCCGCTTCTATTTGCTCTTTGGAGTAATCCTTGTCGATAAGGATCTCGATCCTGCTGATCTTTACTTCTACGGTCATTTCTTTTTCCTTTTCCTGGGCGACCACCCGAGTGTTGAAGGCGAATAGGAATCCTGCGAGCAGTGGCAGGATGAACGCATATTTCAATGCATGGAGTCGGTTCGATTTTGATTTGTGTAACATGACGATTCGTTTTTTGATTAATGAACTGTAAAATGGGTTAGTGATTGGTGTATGATGAATATTCGATGATACTTTCAACAAGGCATACTGGTAATTTCTCACCGATTTGGTTTGCCTGATCGCACTGGAATCGGCAAGGAATTCAAGATTCTGCTGAATATGCCGTTTGTAAAGCCAGCTCAGGGGGTTGAGCCACAATAATACAGTCAGCAGATGGGCGAGGAGCATATCCACCGAATGCGCCTGGGTGCAGTGTGCCCTTTCGTGCTGCCTGATGGCATCCAATTCACTTTCACTGAACTGTGAAGGGTTGTAGACGATGTAATTAAAAAAGGAAAATGGAGCGAGATCCTGATCGGTCTCCACATAACGTACATCTCCTATCCTTTTGACCTCGTGATTTCTCAGCAAGCGGTGCAGGGAATAAAGTTGCATCAGGAACTTTAACCCGAGGAAAATCAGGCCGGAAATATAGACGGCAGACAAGAGCAATGCCCAGTCCGGTCCCTGTTCTGCTATCGCAGGTACGACTGATCCCGATTGGATCATTTCAGCCTCAGGGATGACGACGGACTCTACAAGGACGTATTTCTTTATTTCCACAAATGGGAGAAGAAATGAGATCACTATCCCCCCCAGCAGGAAATGTCGGTTGGCCTTAAAAAACGTTTCCCGCCTGAGAAGGAGGAGGTACGTCCCCAGGAAGAGTGCTAAGATCCCGGAGACTTTGGCCAGGTATATGAGAATGAGATCCATGTTCACTTATTTTTTTCGATCAGGTTGATGATTTCCTTTAATTCTTCCACCGAGATCTTTTCTTCTTTGGCAAAGAAGGAGACCAGGCTCTTATAGGAATTGTCGTAGAAGTCGGCTATCGTCTCATTCACAAATCGCTTCCTGTAGGCCTCTTTGGACACCAGGGGGTAATAGCGATGCGTATTCCCAAAAGCCTCATGGCTCACATACCCCTTGTCCTCCAGGTTCCGAACTATGGTGGAAAGCGTGTTGTAATGAGGGGGGTCTTCCGTGATCTCTGCCTGGATTTCCTTGACAAAGGCTTTTTCGAGCTTCCAGAGGATCTTCATGACCTCTTCCTCTCTGTTGGTGAGTCTTTTCATAATGTGATATCTACAATCAAACCTACAACTATAAAAATAGTTGTACAACTAAATTTGTAGTTATTTAACATTTCTTCAGGTACTCCGGTAGGTGATCCTTGAAAATATCCTTTCGGTACGATCTGTGGCCCTAACTTTTCGAATACCTTATATTTACCAAAAATTCAGAATTGCAGCATTTGCTTTTTATCGTTCTGGGCCTTGTACTGCTGATTCTCGGTGGTAACTGGCTCCTGAAGGCTGCTGTTGCCCTATCTCTCAGGCTCAGGATCCCGAGGATCATCATCGGGATGACCGTTGTTTCATTTGCCACTTCCGCTCCGGAATTGATCGTGAGTGTGACCGCCGCTGTCGAAGGTTTTTCCGACCTGGCCCTGGGGAATGTGGTGGGTTCCAATATCGCGAACCTGGGCTTGGTGCTTGGGATCATCCTGGTCATGGGGCCCATAGATGTACGTAAAAGCTTTTACGTCACTGACTGGCCCGTGATGATGGCCGCATCCCTCCTGGTCTTTTTCCTGCTCTATTACGACGGGCAGATCAGTGCGCTGGAAGGACTGATCATGATCGCCTGCCTGTTCCTCTTCCTCGTATTCTTACTTCGATTTCAGCAACCCGCGGTGGTGGAGGACCTCAATAAGTCCATCCTGCCCCTGCCTCTTTACAAGGCTGTTCTCTTCCTGGGGCTGGGAGGGGCAGGGCTGTGGGCGGGTTCGGAATTCCTGATCTCAGGTGCCGTGGGTTTTGCCAAATTTTACCAGGTGAGTGAGAGGATCATAGGGATCACGGTGGTTTCCGTAGGGACGAGTATCCCGGAACTAGCGGCCTCGGTCATCGCGATACTGAAAGGGGAAAAGTCGATCAGCGTCGGTAACCTCATTGGCTCTAACATCTTCAATCTGCTGGCCGTCCTCGGGGTCACCTCGTTGGTCCATCCTATACAGGTTGTAGACCGCGGCCTTCTCACAAATGATATTTTCTGGATGCTGGGCTTTGCCTTCGCAGTACTGCCGCTAGTATTCTTCCCCAAGGGATTGAGGCTGGGGTGGCACGATGGGATCATTCTCCTGATCTCCTATGCAGCCTTCGTATACCTCACTTTATTTTAGGTCTCCTGGTAGGCCGGAAAATAAAAAACCGCCTCAGAATTTCTGAGGCGGTTTGTAACATGAGCTTTAAAATAATTATGCTGTAGCTTCTATTTTGGCCGATTTTACGGTCTTAACGATCCTTCCGGCGATCTTGTATGGGTCTCCGTTAGAAGCAGGCCTCCTGTCTTCCAGCCATCCTTTCCATCCGCGCTCCACAGTGGCGATAGGGATCCTGATAGAGGCACCCCTGTCTGAGATTCCGTAGCTGAAATCGTGGATCGAAGCAGTCTCATGCAATCCGGTAAGACGCTGATCGTTGAATTCTCCGTAGACAGCAATGTGTTCCTTAGCCACAGGCCTGAAGGCTTCACATACTGCTTCATAGACGTCCTTGCTTCCTGCATTTCTCAACAGGCTGTTAGAGAAGTTGGCGTGCATTCCGGAACCGTTCCAGTCACCTTTGACAGGTTTCGGATGGTACTCGATATAGTATCCGTAAGACTCAGTGAGACGGTCAAGGATATAACGTGCCACCCATACCTGGTCTCCTGCATTCTTCGCCCCTTTGGCAAAGATCTGGAACTCCCATTGTCCACAGGCTACTTCCTGGTTGATCCCTTCGAAATTGATCCCTGCAGCGATGCAGATATCGGCGTGCTCTTCCACAAATTGACGCCCGTGGGTATTTTTTCCACCTACTGAGCAGTAGTACATCCCCTGAGGTCCGGGATAACCACCCACAGGGAATCCCAAGGGAAGCTGGGTATGGTTGTCCATGATAAAATATTCTTGCTCGAAACCGAACCAGAAGTCGTTGTCGTCGTCATCGATCTTGGCTCTGTGGTTGGTCTCGTGTGGTGTGCCATCAGGATTGAGGACCTCGGTCATTACCAGGTATCCGTTATCCCTTGTTGGGTCTGGGAAAATTGCCACAGGCTTCAATAGGCAGTCAGATGAATTCCCTTCGGCCTGCTTGGTCGAACTTCCGTCAAATGACCAAATGGGGCAGTCCTCCAGTTTTCCACTGAAATTCTCCTCGATCTTTGTCTTGCTGCGCATGTTCTGGGTCGGAAAGTATCCATCCAGCCAGATGTATTCCAATTTTGCTTTGCTCATAATCTTGCGAGTTAAATTTTCAAATTTTTTAGATCGTCAAAAATATAGTTTTTGATGTCATATATGGAAACTTTTGGGGGGTAATTATCAATAAATTAGATAAAATTATCAACACCCCTATTTTTTAGGGGGTTAATTGCAAAAATATTATTTTAATGAGGGATAAGTGCGAAATGTTTAATTTTGCTCCCACATCTTAATCAGTCGATGCCATGTCTACTCAAAGAAACAATGCCATAAAGGAAAGCAGCAAGCGTAAAGCCCGCTCTTTTGTTGAACAGATCAGGAGATCCGAGCTTTTTGGCTCCCAGGTATTCAACGAGGAAAAAATGGTACAGTACCTTACCCGTGATGCTTACGAGAGTGTAAAAAATGCCATTTTCACCGGTTCCAAGATCGACCGCAAGATGGCAGACCAGATCGCTGAAGCCATGAAGGCCTGGGCGCTTTCTATGGGGGCTACTCACTATACCCATTGGTTCCAGCCTCTTACCGGGGCTACTGCTGAGAAGCACGATGCCTTTTTCGACCTCCTGCCAGACGGCAGGGCACTGGAAAAATTTGGGGGCAGTCAGCTGGTACAACAGGAACCCGACGCTTCCAGTTTCCCCAGTGGGGGAATCCGCAATACCTTCGAAGCCAGGGGGTACACCGCCTGGGATCCTTCTTCCCCCGCATTTATCTACGGGGCAACCCTCTGCATACCCACCATATTTGTCTCCTATACAGGGGAAGCCCTGGACAATAAGGCCCCTTTGTTGCGAGCCCTGCATGCCGTAGATCAGGCAGCCACGGGGGTGGCCCGATATTTTGACAAATCGGTGAACAAGGTCATGGCGACCCTGGGATGGGAACAGGAATACTTTCTGATAGACAAGGCGCTGGCAGGTTCGAGGCCCGACCTGGTGCTCACGGGACGAACCCTGGTGGGCCAGGCAGCTGCCAAGGGACAACAGCTGGACGATCACTATTTTGGGGTGATCCCCCTGAGGGCCATCAACTTTATGAAAGACCTGGAAGTAGAATGTACCAGATTGGGTATCCCTGTCAAGACCCGGCATAACGAGGTAGCCCCCAACCAGTTTGAATTAGCGCCCGTTTTTGAGGAGGCCAACCTGGCCGTGGATCACAATCTGCTGCTGATGGATATTATGGAAAAGGTGGCCGACCGTCACGACCTGAAAGTATTATTCCACGAAAAACCCTTTGCGGGAATCAACGGCTCAGGAAAGCACAACAACTGGTCTCTGGCTACAGATACAGGAGTTAACCTCCTCAGCCCGGGATCCACTCCCATGAAGAACCTCCAATTCCTCACTTTTTTTGTCAATACCATCAAGGCTGTAGACACCTATGAGGAACTGCTCAGGGCCTCTATTGCCTCGGCGACCAATGACCATCGCCTGGGTGCCAATGAAGCCCCACCGGCTATTTTTTCCATTTTCATCGGGGAGCAGCTCAGCGCGGTGCTGGACGAACTCGAAGGCGTTTCCCAGGGGAAACTCTCTCCCGAGGAGAAAACGGAACTCAAGCTGAACGTGGTAGGAAAAATACCGGAGATCCTGTTAGATAACACGGACCGGAACCGAACGTCCCCCTTTGCCTTTACGGGCAATAAATTCGAGATGAGGGGAGTGGGCGCCAAGATGAATTGTGCCAAGCCCATGACAGTGCTCAATACCATCGTGGCCAGACAGCTGATCGAGTTCAAGAAAGAGGTAGACAAACTTATCGAAAAGAAAAAACTCAAAAAAGACGAAGCGATCTTCAATGTCCTGAGAGAGTATATCAAGGCTTCAAAACGCATCCGTTTTGACGGGGACGGATACAGTGAAAGCTGGCAAAAGGAGGCCGCTAAAAGAAAGCTTAGCAACAACAAGACGACGCCCGAAGCCCTCGAGATCGTGGTCTCGAAAGGTTCCATAGACCTGTTCAATGAAATGCAGGTCATGAGTGAAGTGGAGGTAAAGGCCAGGCATGAGGTCGATCTGGAGACCTATATCCTCCAGACCCAGATCGAGGGAAGGGTTTTCAACGAGCTGGTCAATACGCAGATCATCCCGGCAGCCATTGCCTACCAGAACAAAGTGATCTCCAACATCCGGGGGATCAAGGAAATCTATGGCTCGGGTTATCAGCAACATGCAGAAGCCCAGTTATCGATCCTTGAAGAGATTTCGGGCCATCTGGCAGCCACCCGTAAAAAGTCGGAAGCCATGACCGAAGCCCGGAAAAAAGCCAACTCGGAAAAGGACATCCGCAAAAAGGCAAAGGCTTATTGCCATGAGGTAAGGCCTTATTTTGAGGACATCCGATACCATTGCGATAAGCTGGAGCAACTGGTGGACGACCGGGACTGGCCTCTGGCTAAGTACCGGGAACTTCTGTTTATCCGATAACCGTATCCGTACATAATTCCTGCGGATTGCGTGCATGTGATTTCATTCCCCTATTTTTGCGGAGAATCATGAATATCTGAACGTGTCTGTAAGCAAGCGATACCAACAAAGAGGTGTGTCTGCCTCCAAAGAGGATGTGCACAAGGCGATTCGCAACCTGGACAAGGGCCTGTTTCCCAAGGCGTTTTGCAAAATCGTTCCCGACTCATTGACGGGTGATGACAGCTACTGCCTGGTCATGCACGCCGATGGGGCCGGGACCAAATCCTCCCTGGCTTATATGTACTGGAAGGAGACGGGTGATCTTTCTGTCTGGAAAGGGATCGCACAGGATGCCCTGGTGATGAACCTGGACGACCTGCTCTGCGTGGGGGTTACCGAAAATATCCTCCTTTCCTCTACCATCGGTAGGAACAAAAACCTCATCCCCGGGGAGGTCATCGAGGCCATTATCACAGGGACCGAGGAATTTATAGAATCCATGGCGTCCCATGGGGTGCAGATCCGATCGACAGGAGGAGAGACCGCAGACGTTGGGGACCTCGTGCGTACCATCATCGTCGACTCTACGGTTACGGCACGTATCCGCAGGGACAGGGTCATCGACAACGCCCGTATCCGCCCGGGTGACGTGATCGTCGGCCTGGCATCTTTTGGTCAGTCGACCTACGAGACCGAATACAATGGCGGAATGGGTAGCAACGGACTCACGTCGGCCCGGCATGACGTTTTCGGGAAGGCCCTGGCCAGTCGCTACCCCGAGAGTTACGACCCTTCTGTTCCGAAAGAACTGGTCTATTCCGGAAGCATGCAGCTGACCGATCCGGTGGAGGGAGTGCCCCTGGATGCAGGAAAGCTGGTTTTGTCGCCCACAAGGACCTATGCCCCGGTGATCCGTAAGATCCTCCAGAAGTACGCCCCCACGGATATTCACGGCATGGTACACTGCAGTGGAGGGGCCCAGACCAAGATCCTTCATTTTCTTGATAAGAACCATGTGATCAAGGACAACCTCTTTCCGCTTCCCCCTTTATTCAGGCTTATTCAGGAACAGTCGGGCACCGACTGGAAGGAGATGTACCAGGTCTTTAACTGCGGGCACCGCATGGAGCTCTATGTTGAGGAGAAGATTGCAGCAGATCTGATCGCCATATCAGAAAGTTTTGGGGTAGAGGCCCGGGTGATTGGAAGGGTAGAGGAG
>NZ_JBFGBM010000127.1:0-8078 GCF_041567615.1 Muriicola sp. | reverse complement strand
TCTATCCCACGGTATACGATCTTTGACCATTTTTCCGGGGTGTCGTAATAGAGGGGAAGTACTTTTTGTTCCAGGCAATCATAGAGATTTCGGCTGTCAAAATCGTCCTGTTCCGAAACCAGGCTTTTTGCATTGGCCTCGGGGAGAACAAAACTGTTTTTACCATTCTCAGCAAATTCAGGTATCCATCCATCGTTGATGGACAGGTTCACACTGCCGTTCATGGCTGCGGTCATCCCGCTGGTACCTGAAGCTTCCCGGGTAATTCGCGGGGTATTCAGCCAGATATCAGACCCCATTTTCAAGCGTTTGGAAAGGGCCATTTCGTATCCTGTAAGCACAGCCGTATTGGGTCTGTATTTGGTGAAGTGAACCAGCCTGTCGAATACCCCTATAGCCCCTGTATCTTTAGGATATGGCTTTCCTGCCCAGATGATTTGCACAGGGTATTTCTCATTGGCCAGTATCTTCTCAAAACGCTCCATGTCTCGCAGGAGCAGGTCAGCCCTTTTGTACTCCGCAAATCGCCGGGCCCAGACGATGGTCAGAATCTCAGGGTCGAATAGTTTCCCGGTCTGGTCGAGTACGGTTTTAAAAAGGTCCTGTTTCAGCTCCGCCTTTCTTTTTTGAAAGGCCTTTACATTATTGGCCTTCCTCGCCTTGTACAGGGTCTCGTCCTGCCAGAAGCGTTGATTCTGTGCATTGGTGATGGGAAAAATTTTGGTGCTGCCTGTATTTCCCTTCCACATCCCCCTGGAGACCTTCGCGTGTAATTTGGAAACCGCATTGGTGCGGTTAGCCATGCGCAGGGCGGCCACAGTATAGCTGAGGCGGTTAGAGCCTCCTGTTTCCTTCATCAGCTCCTCTTCTGAAAGTTTCCTGCCAAAGAATCCACTGTCGTTCAGGGCATAGGCGTCCCTTTCCACATTTCCGGCCCTTTCGGGGGTATGGGTGGTAAATACCATGTTTTTCTTGCCTACCCCCTGATTGCGGAGGTGATAGAAGGCCGGCAGGGCGTGCCCCTCATTTAAGTGGTAGATATCCGCCCCTCCTAATGCCTGGACCAGTTTCGCCCCTCCGATCCCCAGTACGATGTTCTGGCAGATACGGGTGAGTTCATTGGCGTCATAGAGGTGGTTCATGATGGAGCGCGACAAGTCGTCATTTCCCTCCACATCAGTAGTTAAAAGGTAAATGGGAACGGAACCGAAAATCTCGGGCTTCAGGACCATGGCCCTTACTTTGACCGAGCTGTTCCCGAAAATACCTACTTCCACCTCATGGCCGGAGTCTTCCAGAAAACTGTAATGTTTTTCGATGAAATCGGGTCTCAGGGTCTGGTCCTTGTTGCGGCTTTGATCGTAATAACCGTACTTCCAAAGCATGCCGATCCCTACGACATTCTGTTTGAGTTCACAGGCCGAAAGCATATGGGAACCTGCAAGAAATCCGAGCCCGCCCGAATAGATCTTCAATGCCTGGTGGATGCCGAATTCCATACTGAAATAGGCCACCTTTTTCTTGTAGGGTTCACTGGGTTTGTAGGGGTGATACCACGTATAATAGTTACTTGCCATGCGGTAAATTCATAGATGAAAGTTCCAAAAATAGGAAAACCCCTGATTCGGACCGCAATTAGAGCAAACCTTTTGATGCACAGGGAAATGACAGGGTCTCAGGATTTGGGAAACGCTGTGTTAGCGGAAGAGTAAAAACCGCCTGTTTTATCTGAGGACAGAGCGGTATTTAGATTCGTCTTTGAGCAATTGGGCGCCGGCCTGGATCGCCTCGTCGTGGTTCAGGTAGAAGTCGTATAGCCCTTCCCGATAGACATATCTTTTGATGATCTCGTCTTCCAGAGGCTTGGTGATCTCCTTCCTGTAGGTGTCTAAGGCGGCCAGCTTGCTTTTCTCGATGCTGAGCAAAAGGGCCTTGGTATCTTCCTCCACTTCACGCCCGAAGATCTCGTTGTTCCTGCCAGTGAGGGACTCTTTCAGGGCGAGTTCGGTCTTCGTCTGAAAGTCGAAGCTGCTTGAGGAAACATGCCTTTTAAAGGCCTCAAAGTCGGCATCAGAAAGGGTGAAATTTTCTACAGGCAGGTCGGGATGCCCGTAATAATAATCCGTGGCGTAGTCGAAGAGGACATGGTTATTGACCAGGGCATTTACCAGGTCGTTCGTGTTCAAAGACGCAATCGGGATGTCGGGCATGATACCACCTCCGCCCCGGACCTTGCGACCGTTCCGGGTTGTGAATTCGTTGAATTGGGTGTTCCTGACCGCATTCCCTTCTTCGTCCCGGTTCCAGTAATCCAGGGACTGAATACATCGTCCACTCGGCGTGTAATACCGGGATATGGTAACCTTCAGTTGGGTACCATAAGTTAGTTTCAAGGGTCTTTGCACAAGGCCTTTGCCAAAGCTTTTCGCCCCAATGACCACCGCCCGGTCCAGGTCCTGCAGGCTGCCTGAAACGATCTCGCTGGCAGAGGCGCTTTTCCCATCTACAAGGACCACCAGCGGGATCTCTTCATCTAGGGGCTTATTGCGGGTCTCATAGCTCTGGTTGAATTTTTTCACCTTGGATTTGGTCGTCACCACCAAGGTGCCTTTAGGAACGAACAGGTTCGTTACATTGATCGCCTCTGAGAGAAGGCCACCGGGATTTCCCCTGAGGTCCAGGATGAGTTTTGTAGCCCCTTCTGCTTTGAGAGACTCGATGGCCTCCCTGGTTTGGGCGGAGGCCTTTTTGTTAAATCGGGACAGGACCACATAGCCTATTTCCTCGTCGATCATATGGAAATAGGGCACGGCATCCACCTCTATGGCTTCCCTCTCGATGGTGGCCTCATAGGTATTGCCCTGCCGTTTGTATGTGACGTCTACAGTGGTTTTGTTCGCCCCCTTGAGGAGCTCGCTCGCATCGTCCTGGAAATCTTTTACATTTATACCTGCGATCGTGATCAACTCATCACCTGCCTTGAGACCCGCCTTGTCTGCCGGATAACCTTTATAGGGCTCGACGATGACAAGCCGGTCTTCATAGGAGCGCACCAGGGCACCGATCCCGGAATATTCGCCCGTGTTGTTGATGCGGTAGGTCTCCACATCCTGTTCATTGAGGAACTTGGTGTAGGGATCAAGATCGTCCAGCATATTCTTGATGGCAGTGTCCATCAATTCCGCAGGATTTGTCTCATCCACGTAGTTCATATTGAGTTCCTTGAACAGGGTGGTAAAGATCTCTATCTGCTTGGCGATCTCGAAGAAATCGGTCTTAAAGCTACTCGCCCCAAGCAGGACAAATAACGCCAGTACCGGGATCAATACTCTTTTACGAATCAGCTTTCCCATCATCAATTTTTTTTAAGAATTTGTCGAATACTTTGCACATGGCCGCTTCAACGTCTTGAAAAGAAGTCATTTCCTTCCCAAGGTATAAAAACATAAAGGCATAGCTTCCCTCTGTTCTGTTAAAAATGCGATGCTTGTTGAGACGGTAAGACTCCCTTAACAGGCGTTTCAGTCGATTCCTTTCCACAGCTTTGCGGAAATTCTTTTTAGGGACGGTAAAACCGACCTGAAATTTGGATATCTTATTCTCGGTTTTGAGGTAGATCAGTTTGAGTGGAAAAACGGTCAGGGAAGATCCTTTATCAAAGACCTCCCGAATTTGTTTTTCGCGCTTTAATTTTTCTTCTTTGGGAAACGTAAACCTCATCTGGGGGTAAAAATAGTGAGAATTCGCGTGAGGGACGGGAATGATAATTGTCATATTTTCGCCGGTAGTAAGGCTGTAAATTGCGCCCTTGATGCACGCATAGGAACAAAAGAACAGATATGGGAGAAAAAATAGTCAAAAGGATCAAAAATCCGGAAGACAAGAAGAGATACATAGACCACCTGTTAAAAGACATAGAGACACTCGAGCTAATGCTCAGCAAGGGACTGCTGTCGACTAAGCCGGTACACATAGGGGCCGAACAGGAATTCTGCCTGGTCAACGAAGCCTGGGAACCCTCAGACCTGAGCGAGACTATCCTGGAGGATATAGCCGACGACCATTTCACCTCGGAGCTCAACAAGTACAACCTTGAGCTCAACCTGGATCCTGTAAAACTGGAAGGCACGTGCTTCTCGGTGATGCACAAGCAGCTCAACGATCTGCTGGGTGTCGCGAAAAACGCTTCCGCCAAACACAAGGCAAAGGTGATACTCACAGGGATCCTGCCCACCATCACGCATAAATACCTGCAGTATGATTATATGACCCCTGTAGAGAGATATAAGATCCTCAATGAGGCCATTCGGGCCATTCGAAAGGATGATATCGAACTCCACATCAAAGGGGTAGATGAGGTGAACCTTCACCATGATACCATTCTCTACGAGGGGTGCAACACCAGTTTCCAGGCCCATTTGCAGATAGATCCTGAACAATTTTCCCAGACCTATAACTGGGCCCAGGCCATCGCCGGACCGGTCCTGTCGATCTGCGTAAACTCCCCATTGCTGATGGGGAAAGAACTATGGGAAGAAACCCGAATCGCCCTTTTTACACAGAGTGTGGACACGAGAAGGAGCACTTTTATCCTAAATGAAAAGGAATCACGGGTGAGCTTTGGGCAGGACTGGGTTCAGGGAGGCGTAGCCGATTTTTACAAGGACGCCATCATCAACTTCAGGAGCCTGGTAACCACCGAATTGAATTCGGACAGCCTCAGCGAGTTCCACAAAGGGGAAATCCCAAAACTCAGGGCCCTTACCCTTCACAACGGCACGACCTACCGGTGGAACCGACTTTGCTACGGGGTGACCGAGGGAAAACCTCATGTCAGGATCGAGAACCGCTACATGCCTTCAGGGCCCACCACGGATGATGAGATCGCCAACATGATGTTCTGGGTAGGCCTCATGCACGGCAGGCCCAGGTACCTCGATGACATCCATAACAAGATGGATTTTAAGGATGCCAAGAGTAACTTTTTCAGTGCCGCCCGTTACGGGATGAGCGCACAGTTCTACTGGGAGGGGAAACTGATCAGCAGCAAGGACCTGCTGCTGGACCACTTGCTGCCCATGGCTTTCCGGGGGCTTTACAGCATGAATGTAGAGCCGAGGGATGCGGAACATTACCTCTCGATCATAGAAAGGCGGATCAGGTCGCATACGGGATCCCGATGGATAATCCAGTCCTTCCGCAAGCTCAGGAAGGAGCACAAGACCCCTGAGGCACTCAAAGTGCTCGTCGCCACCATGTATGACAGACAGCAAAAAAGGTACGCCGTAGACGCATGGCAGCTGGCCAGGGGGGATGAGTACAAGACTCCCAAAGCGGCCCTTACGGTTGGGGATCTCATGAATACCAGGATCATCACGGCCCAGGACAATGACAGCGCTGATCTCGTGCTGAGGATGATGTTGTGGAAGAACATTCACCATGCCCCTATCCTGGATGATGACCTCAACCTGGCAGGCCTGCTCAGCTGGGTGGATGTGGAACATTACCAGAATCACCCGGAAGAACAACCCGGCAGTATTCGTGAGATCATGAAAACAGAATTGATCACAGCGACGGAAGATATGCCCCTGGACAAGGCCAGGAAATTGATGAAAGACAACAAGATCCACTCCCTGCCTGTGGTAAGGGACAAGAAACTGGTAGGGATCATCACGAGTAATGACCTGTAATCCATGGCACAAGCCCTGACTGCCAATGCTACACACCTGAAACGGATCCTCGGCCACATCAAAGGGCGGGAACCGGGACCTGTCCATGTCTTTTTCGGGGGCATACACGGAAATGAACCTTCCGGGGTACAGGCCCTGCAGGAAGTATTCGGAGAACTCCAAAAGAATCCATTACCCATAAAAGGACATATCTACGGGATTGCGGGCAATATTCCGGCCCTGCTTCAAAACAAAAGGTACCTGGAAAAGGACCTCAACCGAACCTGGTTCAGGGAGGATATCACAGCCCTGGAAAGTGGAGAAAGAACCTGCATGACCTCAGAAGACAAAGAAATGCTGGAGATCCTCGGAGTGATCCGCGACCTGCTAAAGGCTCATGAGGCGCCCTTTTACTTTATCGACTTCCACACTACTTCGAGTAAGACCCTTCCGTTTATCACGATCAACGACGCCATGATCAACAGGAAATTCGCACGAAAGTTCCCCGTTCCCATTATCCTTGGGATAGAGGAATACCTGGAAGGCCCTGTCCTGAATTTTATCAACGAGTTTGGGTACGTATCCCTCGGTTTTGAATCGGGTCAGCACGCCAGTGAGGAGGCCCGGGTCAACAGCGTCGCTTTTTTATGGATGAGCCTGGTCTTTTCAGGAGCTCTGGAAAAGGAGGATGTCAAAGACTTCAGCACCTATTATTCAGAACTGAAACAATCCGCAGCCCACAACCGTAATTTTTACGAGATCACCGAGCGCTATGCCGTAGAACCCGGTGATTCCTATGAGATGGTTCCGGGGTTTTACAGTTTTGAACCGGTTGCAAAAGGAACCTTGCTGGCCAGCCACAACGAACAAACCGTGGTTGCAGAGAAAGGAGGGATTTTGTTTATGCCCCTCTATCAAAAGCAGGGGGCCGAAGGGTACTTCATGATCAGGCGAATCCCAAAATGGGTACTCGCCCTTTCTGCAGGCCTCAGGAAGGTCAGGGCAGACCACCTGCTGGCCGCTTTACCCGGGGTGAGCTGGAAAAACCGTGAGAAAGCCCAACTGGTCGTCAACCTCAAGGTAGCGCGCTTTTACAGCAAGGCGATCTTCCACCTGCTGGGATACAGGAGCCGTATCCTGGACCGGGACCGCATCCTGATCAATAACCGGGAAAAAGTGGCCAGGAATGAGCTGTACGAGCACGCCCCCTGGTACTAAACCCGCCTACTGAGAGTCAGCCAGCCAGATATTGTTGTTGATGTCAATATCGGCCATCAGCTGAGAAGGGTCTATGACCACTGCCTTCACCTCACTAAGAGAGTTTGAGAGTTCAAAGGAATACTCAGGGTTTGCCCAGGTCCAGTCTGGCAGCACGGTGCGTTTCACCTGCCCGTAGGGATTCTCCTTTTCCCCTCTCATCATCTGGAGCGGGATGTAGAAGGTTTCCTGGCTTCCGTCATTGTACACGACAAGGATGTCGAGCGGCATTGGCATGAGCCCTATTCGCTCTAAGAGGATATGGGTCCCACTCTTTGATTCACTGACCGTCCGGATCCCGTAATCGATGGTGTTGGTGGTCTGCGTCCAGTCGGTCAGGTACCAGTCGAGCTCCATCCCCGACACTTTTTCAGCCGTTCGCTTGATGTCGTTGGGGGTGGGGTGTTTGAATTTAAAATCGGCGTAGTACTTCTTCAGGGTAGCCATCAGTTTGTCCTGCCCGATGACATAGCCCAGCTGGGACAGAAAAACAGCCCCCTTGCTGTAGGCGGCACGGCCGTAAGCGGCGTTGACCTCATACCGGTCTGCGTGAGTGGACTGTGGCTGTTCTTTTCCGGAGAGAACAAGACTGTAGTAACCGTTATAGGAACCCTCAAAAGGATTGGCCTTGTTCTCGTTCATGATGGTATTCATACACAGGTCTGAGATAAAGGATGTAAAGCCTTCATCCATCCACTCGTGCTTGGCCTCATTGGTGGCCAGGATATGCTGAAACCAGGAATGGGCCAATTCGTGCACCATAACGCCTACCAGGCTTCCAAAACTGCGTTCTCCGGTGATCAGCGTACTCATGGCGTATTCCATACCCCCATCGCCTCCCTGTACCACGGAGTACTGTTCGTAGGGGTAGGGTCCGACATTCTCACTGAAGAAGCGCATGGCTTCGGCTGTCTTGGGCTGGAGGTTCTTCCAGTTTTCCAGGATCTCCGGCTTGTTTTTGTAAAAGAAATGCAGGGCAGGCCCGTCTTCCATGATCAGAGTGTCGTGGATGTAATCAGGATCGGCAGCCCACATAAAATCGTGCACCATGGGCGCTTTGAAATGCCAGGTCAGCGTTTTTCCCTTGGGCCGCTTTACTTTAGTGCCCGGGGCTTCATACCCATGCCCTATTTCCTGAGGATTCTGGAGGTA
>NZ_JBFGBM010000126.1:0-8129 GCF_041567615.1 Muriicola sp. | reverse complement strand
GGGAACTCCTCATAGTTCATATAGACCTGCTCGGAATTGCCTTCAAAAGGCTTTCCCGTTTTAAACGTGATCTCATCCCCGGGGGCTACCACCACTTCTCCGGCCATGACCCCTACCCGGAGCTTAGGCCCCTGGAGATCCGCGAGGATGGCGGTGTAGATACCCATCTCCTCGTTGAGCTCACGTATGATCTCGATACGCTGTTTTACATCCTCGTAATCGGCATGAGAGAAGTTGATACGAAACACATCGACTCCCGCCTCTATCATCTTCCTCAGGGTTTCCTTGTCACTGCAGGCCGGGCCCAGGGTAGCAACTATCTTTGTCTTCTTCTTACTCGGCATTCTTAAAAAATTAGGTTGGTCTTCGACTTGAGATTCACTGTTTCAATGACATAGGCCGTTATGACACCGGGTATGGATTTGATCCTGGTGATCACTTCCGAATTCAATACGTCTTCTTCCGTTTTCAACAGATAATTGGCTCCCTTGTATTCGGGAACCAGGGCATTGCTGCTAAATGATGGCTCTTCCGGAAAAAGATCTCCCGAACGACCCCTGTGTTGCGTAATACAGGAGTTGGTCAACAAAGACCAGTTTCGGTCGTATAATTCATCCTTCCATTCGAAATAGGGATAAAAAATATTCGAAGAAAAGGAAAGATCCGAAACGGCCCTGCGGAGCCGGAGTTTCAGGGTCTTATTCAGGGCGTAAACCAGAGAAAAGTCCTCAAGGCTGGTATGAATCCCTGCCAGCGCAAAATCCTCTGCATAGAAATCTTCCAGTATTCGCATGTTTGACCCCATAAAAAGCCTAAGATGTAAATATATAATATATAACGTTACTCACCTAGTCCGAAGCAGGTGAAATAATAGCGCAAACGTTTTAGTACGTGGAGTGATCAGGAATTCTCAATTTTGTGCTGCAGGGCAAAAAAAGCTCTTTTTGAGGCTTTTTCTTCTGCTTTCTTTTTGGAAGTAGCTCTGGCTTTGGCTACCTGTTTGCCATTGATGAACAGTCTGACAGCAAAGTGCTTTAAGAGATCCTTACCGTCATCTTCATACACCTCGTATTTGAATTCCTTTTTTTGCTTCTGACACCATTCGATCAGCAGGCTTTTGTAGCTGATCACCTTGCCTTCGAGCTGTTCGATATCCACATAGGGCTCGATGACCCTTTCCCGTATGAACTTTTCGCAATATTTATATCCCCTGTCCAGATAGATCGCCCCTATAAGAGCCTCGAAGACATTACCGTGGATGTTGTCGCCAAAATGGGATTTGGGGATCTTGGTCTCGACAAACCGAATAAGGTCGAGGTCTTTTCCCAACTCATTGAGATGCTTCCTGCTCACGATCTTTGAGCGCATCTTGGTCAGGTAACCCTCATCCCCTCCCGGGACTTCGTTGTAGAGATGCCTGGAAATAATAGTTCCCAGCATGGCGTCCCCCAGAAATTCAAGCCTCTCGTAATTCATAGGATTCCCTTTCTTGTCTTTTAGGTTCACCGATCGGTGCAGAAATGCCCTCTGGTAAATGCTGACGTCCTTGGGTTTAAATCCCAGCACTTTCGATATGCTTAAAAAAAAATCCCCATCCTTTTTTGAATGGGAATTGAAGATATTTGAAGGGAAAATCATCCTGCGTCTAGCTTATTTTTTTAAAGATCACACAGGCGTTATGGCCCCCAAAACCAAAGGTATTGCTCATAGCCACCCTGACATCCCTGGGTTGGGCCTTATTCAAAGTGAGGTTGAGTTTGGGGTCTATATTCTCATCTACCGTTGAGTGATTGATCGTAGGGGGTACAAGGTTGTGTTTCATGGCCAAGATAGAAGCAATGGCTTCAATAGCTCCTGCCGCACCCAGTAAATGTCCGGTCATGGACTTGGTGGAATTGATGTTGATATGCGGAGCGTGCTCTCCGAAGACCTGAGAGATCGCCTTCAATTCAGCAACATCTCCCAAAGGAGTGGATGTGCCGTGGGTATTGATCGCGTCTATCTCTTCCGGTTTCATCCCTGCATCCCTAAGACAGTTCTCCATCACGCGTACCACGCCGATCCCATCCGGATGAGGAGCTGTCATGTGATAGGCATCACTGGACATCCCACCTCCGACCAACTCCGCGTAGATCTTTGCGCCCCTGGCTTTGGCGTGCTCGTATTCCTCGAGTATCAATGCGCCTGCTCCTTCCCCGAGGACAAACCCGTCCCGGGTGGCATCAAAAGGCCTGGAGGCTGTTTCCGGGCTGTCATTTCGTGTAGACAGGGCGTGCATGGCATTGAAACCACCCATCCCCGCCATGGTAACCGCCGCTTCGCTACCTCCGGTGACTATGACGTCACAGTATCCCAGCCTGATGTAATTCAGGGCATCGATCATGGCATTGGCGGATGAGGCACAGGCGGAGACCGTAGTATAATTGGGTCCCATAAAACCGTGCTTGATCGAAATGTTACCCGGAGCAATATCCGCTATCATCTTGGGTATAAAGAAGGGGTTGAACCTCGGGGTTCCGTCTCCCTTAGCAAAATCCATCACTTCGTTCTGGAAAGTTTCCAGACCGCCAATCCCGGCACCCCAGATCACCCCGACCCTGAATTTATCCAGGGCATTGAGGTCGAGACCCGCATCGGCGATAGCCTCGTCAGAAGATATCAGGGCATACTGGGTGAATCTGTCCAGTTTCCGTGCTTCCTTCCTGTCAAAATAGGCCTGTGGATCGTAATTTTTGATCTCACAGGCAAATTTGGTTTTGAATTTTTCGGTATCGTAGTACGTGATGGGAGCAGAACCACTTTTCCCTGAACTAAGTCCTTCCCAGTATTCATCGAGGGTATTCCCAATGGGTGTAAGGGCACCTAATCCGGTAACAACTACTCGTTTTAACTCCATAGAACCAATTTTTGTATCAGATGTACCTATGCCAAGCGAAAATTAAAAAAAATATCCATGCAGCGTGGAAACCACATGGATAATTTACAACATGTTATTTATATCATTCTTTATTTGGCCTCTTCGATGTAGCTTATAGCCTGGCCGACGGTTGCGATATTTTCTGCCTGATCATCCGGGATCTGGATGTCGAATTCTTTCTCAAATTCCATGATCAGTTCAACAGTATCCAATGAATCTGCCCCGAGATCGTTGGTGAAGCTAGCTTCTGCCACAACTTCGTTTTCATCAACCCCTAACTTATCAACGATGATTGCCTTTACTCTTGATGCAATGTCTGACATAATTTTTTTGGTTTAAATTTTTAATTGTTGGCAAAAATAAAAAACTTTGGTGGAAATCCACCACTAGATGCCATTTTGTAGGGTAATTTAAGAAATTTAATCACAAGTATATTACTTTAGCAGCATAAAAAATAAGGGGAAAGTCTGGCTTTTGATATAAATCGATCGCTCTTCTTCCGATCTGTAAATCAAGTTGTTGATCTCCCTGCCAATAGAGCCTTACCTCTGTACCTAGAAATCAAAGATGAAGCACATTGTCCTTTTCGCCTCAGGTTCCGGAACCAATGTAGAGAACATCGCCAAGTTTTTTGAAGGACACACCGACATAAGGATTTCTTGCGTCCTGACGGACAGGAAGGACGCCTATGTCCTTGTACGCTGCAATACCCTGGGCATTCCAGCATTTTATTTTAACCGACACAGTTTTAAAGAATCCGGACTCGTCCTGCAACTCCTCAAATCGATCAATCCAGACCTCATAGTGCTGGCCGGTTTCCTGCGCCTGATCCCGGCCGAGATGGTGCGGGCATTCCCTAAAAAGATCATCAATATCCATCCGGCCTTACTTCCGAAATACGGGGGCAAGGGAATGTATGGGCATCACGTACACGAGGCTGTCAAAGCCAACAGGGACAGGGAATCTGGGATCACTATACACTATGTGAACGAACGATATGACGAGGGGGCCATCATTGAGCAACAGAAGACTGTCCTCAACCCCGAGGATTCTGCAGAAGAGATCAGCAGAAAGGTAAGGCTCCTGGAACACAGGCACTTCCCTCGTGTGATTGAAGACCTCCTAACGCGGAACTGATGGCGGCCAAGAACAAATTCTATGTGGTCTGGAAAGGGAAAGCCCCTGGCATTTACAAGAGCTGGGAAGAATGCAAGCAGCAAATCTCGGGCATCAAAGGGGCACAATACATGGGATTCCCCACCAAAAGTGAGGCTGAAAAGGCGTACAACAGTTCTTATGCCGCCTATAAAGGGCAAAAAAAGAAGGGGCCGGGACTCTCAACTGAGGAATTGATGAAAATCGGTGACCCCAACCCTCATTCCATTGCAGTAGATGCTGCCTCTAGCGGGAATCCGGGCAAGATGGAGTACCAGGGGGTAGACACCAAAACAGGTAAAAGGCTATTTAAACAAGGGCCTTTCCCAGAGGGAACCAATAACATAGGTGAATTCCTGGCCATTGTCCACGGCCTTGCCTTCCTGAAAGAGAGACGTTCTGATCGCGTCCTCTACTCCGATTCCCGCACGGCCATCAGCTGGGTCAGAAAAAAGCGATGCAATACCAAGCTGCAGCCCAATGCCCGCAACCGTGAATTGTTCGACCTGATCCAACGGGCCGAGAAGTGGCTGCAAAAGAATTCCTATTCTACGCCCATAGTGAAATGGGAAACTCTGGCATGGGGTGAGATCCCGGCTGATTTCGGGCGAAAGTAGAGGGCGGGGAATTTCCTGAAATTCGACTGATGAAGGGCAATTACAAAAGCGTATATTTGCATCGAATTTGAACAGCGAATATGGGCAAGCTTTTGATCCTTGGAACGGTAGCATTCGATGCCATAGAAACCCCTTTTGGAAAAACGGACAAGATCCTGGGTGGTGCAGCCACGTTTATTGGCCTCGCAGCCTCCCAATTCGAGGCTGAAACGGCCATCGTATCCGTGATAGGCGGTGATTTTCCCAAGGAGTACCTCGACCTCTTTAAAAAGAAAGGGATTGACATCTCCGGGATAGAGATCGTAGAGAAAGGCAAGACCTTTTTCTGGAGCGGAAAATACAACAATGACCTCAATAGCAGGGAAACCCTCACCACCGAACTGAATGTACTCGCAGATTTTGAACCGGTGGTCCCGGATCATTTCAGGGATGCAGACGTCCTCATGCTGGGGAATCTTCACCCCTCCGTACAATTGAAAGCCCTGGAACAAATGAGGGAAGAACCGAAGATTACGGTGCTGGATACTATGAATTTCTGGATGAACCATACCTTTCCCGAGCTGAAAAAGGTGATCAGTATGACGGACGTGATCACGATCAACGACAGTGAAGCCAGGCAACTTTCGAATGAATATTCCCTGGTCAGGGCGGCCCAGAAGATCCACCGCATGGGACCGAAATACGTAGTGATAAAGAAAGGCGAGAACGGGGCCCTGTTGTTTCACAATGGGGAAGTCTTCTTTGCTCCCGCCCTCCCTCTAGAGGAAGTATTTGATCCCACAGGGGCGGGCGACTCTTTTGCGGGAGGTTTTGTGGGCTACCTGGCTGAGACGGAAAATGTGTCTTTCAACAATCTCAGGAATGCCGTGATCCACGGGTCGAACCTCGCCTCCTTCTGCGTGGAGAAGTTTGGCACAGAGAGGATGCAAAATCTTACTAAGGAGGAGGTAGAGCGAAGGCTGGAGCAATTTAAGCAACTGACACAATTCGATATTGAGTTGAGATAATGCCCTGCCGATTCAGGGCTTTTTTTATGAGATAAATTATGAGCGACGCCATTAAACACGAATGCGGGATTTCGCTGATCCGTTTGTTAAAACCCCTGGATTACTACAAGGAGAAGTACGGGTCTGCCTTTTACGGGGTGAACAAGATGTACCTCATGATGGAAAAACAGCACAACCGGGGGCAGGACGGGGCCGGCTTTGCCAGTATCAAACTGGATGTCGAGCCTGGGCAACGCTATATGAGCAGGGTAAGATCCGTACAGGCCCAGCCTATTCAGGACATCTTTGCCCAGATCACGGACCGCATCAACCGCGCTTTTAAAGAACACCCGGAATACATCGATGACGCAGAGGCCCAGAAGAAGAATATTCCATACATAGGAGAGGTATTGCTCGGGCATGTTCGCTACGGTACTTTTGGAAAGAACAGCATTGAAAACGTGCATCCGTTCCTTCGCCAGAACAACTGGATGCACAGAAACCTGATCGTTGCCGGGAACTTCAACATGACCAACGTGGCCGAGTTGTTCGACAATCTTGTGCAACTGGGCCAGCATCCGAAAGAAATGGCAGACACGGTGACGGTCATGGAAAAGATTGGACATTTCCTGGACGATGCTGTGGCCAAGCTCTATAAACAGATCAAAAAGGAAGGGTATAACAAGATGGAAGCCTCTCCCCTGATCGCAGAGCGACTCAACGTGGCCAAGATTTTGAAAAAGGCCTCCAAAAACTGGGATGGCGGATATGCGATGGCAGGACTGCTGGGACACGGCGATGCCTTTGTCCTGCGTGATCCTTCCGGGATCCGCCCGGCCTATTACTACCAGGACGATGAGGTGGTGGTAGTCGCATCGGAACGGGCGGCCATACAGACTGTATTCAATGTTAAATACTCTGAGGTAGAGGAATTAGCTCCTGCCCATGCCATTATTATAAAAAAGAACGGGAAGGTCAATGTAAAAAAGATCATGGAACCCCTTCAGAGGAAGGCGTGTTCTTTTGAACGCATCTACTTCTCGAGAGGTAGCGATCTTGAGATCTACCAGGAGAGAAAGGAACTCGGTAAGTTGATCTTCCCCAAGATCCTGGAATCCATAGATCACGATATCAGAAACACGGTATTTTCCTATATACCCAATACGGCAGAAACCTCCTTCCTGGGTATGGTAAGGGAAGCTCAGAACTACCTCAACAAAAAGAAGGAAGAACAGATCCTGGAGAAAGGTTCGGGTATCACCCGCGAAGAGCTGCATGAGATCCTTGAAATCAGGCCCCGAATTGAGAAAGTGGCCATAAAGGACGCCAAGTTGAGAACCTTTATCACCCAGGACAGCAGCAGAGATGACCTGGTAGCACACGTATATGATATCACCTACGGTTCTGTCAGTGAAAATGACAACCTTGTGATTATCGATGACAGTATTGTCAGGGGTACTACTTTGAAGAACAGTATTTTGGGCATTCTGGACAGGTTGTCCCCCAGGAAGATCATCGTGGTCTCTTCTGCCCCACAAATACGTTTTCCTGATTGCTACGGAATAGACATGGCTAAACTGGAGGACTTTATCGCCTTCAAAGCGGCACTAGAATTACATCGGGAAAACAAGAGCCTTTCTGTTGTGGAGGAAATCTATCACAAATGTAAAGAGCAGATTAATCGGGATGAGAGTGAGATCATTAATTACGTGAAGGAATTCTACGCCCCTTTCAGCGCGGATCAGATTTCAAAAAAAATAGGCCAACTCTTATGCCCAGAAGGCATCAAGGCCGAGGTGGAGATCATCTATCAGTCCATTGAGAACCTGCATCGGGCCTGCCCTATGAATTTGGGCGACTGGTATTTTACGGGCGACTATCCCACACCCGGGGGAAACAAGGTGGTAAACCGGGCCTTTATCAATTTTTACGAAGGCAAGAATGAACGCGCTTATTAACATAAAAAGCGCATTTTCTTAAAATTTGTGCATTTCATCGATATTTTGTGCATTTCATCGCCTTTATCGTCATTCCGGAGCAATCAAAGTTACATTTAGACTTGCCATAGCATAAGTAGGTTAAGTTCATGGTAAGATTTGGGGCAAAAAAGGTGGAGTCTTCTCCACCTTTTTTATTTTCAGCCCGGCCACATCCCTTCAAGGACGGTATTTGTAGTCCGTTTCCTCAACCCGTAACCCTCCATTGCCCATAAGTAGCAGTTCATCCGATTAACGGGGATTTTATCCAAAACCTTTTTAAGCTCCTTCGCCTTGCTTTACATTTGGAGGACCATAGCATAAGTAGGTTAAGTTCATGGTAAGATTTGGGGAAAAAAGGCAGGATATTTCCTGCCTTTTTTATTTCTGATAATCAGAATATTATCGTTTTTTCTTGGATAGCCGACCCTTTTCAACCAACACCCGGCGGCCTTTTTTGTCCAAATATTCCTTGTTT
>NZ_JBFGBM010000125.1:0-8186 GCF_041567615.1 Muriicola sp. | reverse complement strand
TCACGCCAACGGATCGGTGGGTTTATATCCCATGTTCGCAGAGAACAGGAGAAGGGAAAGGAGGGAAGATGTACTCGACCTTCTGGAGGAAAAAGGTTTTGAGATCCGCACGGTGGTCGATTACACCGCTGCTGAGGAGGATGGCCTGTTTCTGGAAGGGACGGGCAGTATTATCATGGACAGGGAGCACCAGAAGGCGTACTGTGCCCTTTCTCCCAGGGCCGATGAAGGCCTTTTCATCGAGTTTTGCGAAGACATGGAGTGCACCCCTGTGATCTTCACCGCTTACCAGTCTGTAGACGGACAGCGCCTGCCAATCTACCATACCAATGTGATGATGTGTATAGCGGAGACCTTTGCGGTGATCTGTCTCGATGCCATAGACGACAAGAAGGAGCGGAAGAATGTGGTTGACCACCTCAGGGGCGACGGGAAGGAGATCATCGCGATCTCCGAAGTGCAGGAACAGCATTTTGCAGGGAATATGCTGCAGGTCATTGGTGGCGGGGAGAAACGATACCTGGTGATGAGTTCTGCGGCTTACAACAGCCTTAATCAGGAGCAGCTCAAAGCGATCCGCCGCCACTGCGAGATCATCCACAGTCCGCTAGATACGATCGAGACCTGCGGAGGAGGGAGTGCCCGTTGCATGATGGCTGAGGTATTCCTGCCTAGAATTGAAGTGCTATCCTAGGTTTTTTCAGGGCCTGGCCCGGGCAATATTGCGGATCATTCCCCCGAAAATAAAGTAATGAAAAGGAAGGATGGTATACCAGTAGAGCCTTCCCCTGAGTCCTTTGGGCCTGAAGGTAGCAGTTTGATGCAGCACGGAATCCTTGTCTATCCTGAATTCCAGCCAGGCTTCACCAGGTAAGCGCATTTCGGCGAAGAGCAGCAGTCGTTTTCCCTTCTTGTCTGCCAGGAGTACCCTCCAGAAATCAAGGGAATCTCCGGGATAGATCTTGTCGGGATGTGTGCGTCCCCTTCTCAATCCCACCCCACCGGTAAGTTTGTCGATAAAGCCGCGTATCTTCCACAGCCAGTTGCCGTAATACCATCCCTGTTCACCCCCGATGCGCCAAATGTTTTTCAGGACGGCGTCGGGATCGTCAACCTTTATCTTCTTTTCGTCTTTTAAGACACCGTATTTTGGAACCTGGATGTATTTTTCCAGGTTTTTTTGGAAGCGTCCGCTGACCATACTGTCCTTCCAGCTGCTGACTACCAGGTTTTGTTCGATCTTTTTAAAGGCCATGTCGATGGCCTCCAGATAGGTGTGGGTCTCCAGGCCGAGCAGTTCCTGCAGCCGGTTGTCCCTGGCCACGACTTCCATTTTCATGCTGTCGACCAGGTTGACGGCGAGTTTGTAAGAAGTGGAGGTTACAAAATACAGCCAGTAGGAGGAGAGTTTTGGGGTCATCACGGGGACGGTGAAGATCCAGTTCCTGAATCCACGTGCCTTTGCGTATTGTTGAAGCATCTCCTTGTAGGTAAGGATGTCCTTACCCCCTATATCAAATGACTCATCATAGGTGTCCTCCCTGCCCAGTACCCCGGTTAGGAAATTGATCACGTCTCTGATACCAATGGGCTGTGTTTTGGTCAGCACCCACTTGGGGGTGATCATCACGGGAAGCTTTTCACACAGGTCGCGGATGATCTCAAAAGACGAACTTCCGGAACCCACAATGATCCCGGCCCGCAGGACCGTCAGGTGATAGGATCCCTGATAAAGGATGTCCTCAACGTTCTTCCGGGATTTCAGGTGCTTGGATAGTTTTTCCTCATTGACGATACCACTGAGGTAGATCACCTGTTGCACGTTGGTCTCTTTGAGATAGCGGTTAAAGTTTTCTGCAGATAGGGCTTCCTTCTCATCGAAGTCCTCCGTGGAGGAACTCATGGAGTGGATCAGGTAGTAGGCGGCGTCAATATCTACGGGAAAATGGCCTTCTTTCACTTTGCTGAGAAAGTCGATTTCCAGAACCTCAATTTTCCTCAGGGTCTCCTCATCTACGGAAAGCCTTTTTTGGTCCCTAACAGCGCACACAATCTCATGCCCAAGTTCAAGAAGCCTGGGGAGCAACCGCATCCCGATATAACCATTCGCACCTGTCAGGAGGATCTTCATGGATCAGAGGTCGTCTATTTGTGTAGGAGCGTTGTCTGCTTTGAAGTCCATCAGTTTCTTAAAGAACTTCTGCACCGCCTTGGTATCCGAACGCACCTTGATGAAATGATGGTCCCTGTAGATGGAATACACCGCCATGTCTCCCTTATAAAGGGTGAGTTTGTAATACGGGATGACAAGGGCAAAGGTCTCTAACAAGGAACGGAACCTGACGATAATACCCCTGGGCCGGAGCTCGATATTGCAACTGTCCAGGTTATTGTCCAGAATAAGCAGGTTGCGGATCTCAACACTGGAGGCTGTGATAAATAATTTTGGGGAACCGATCCCACCCATGGCCCACCGTTCCTTGAGCGGAAAGGGCTTCCCTACTTCCTCATCGATCTTTTGGGTGAGTTCTTTGTTGTTGTAGGATACGTTGACTAACATTCTCTTTCTTTTTCAATAGCGCCCTAAAGTTACCGAAATCCTTGTGGAATCCTTATTAACAGGATTATAAAAGGTTAAAAAATATGTAGTTTTGCAACTTTAAAGAAGGTTAGTCCCCGCCCATGGAACACCAATTGATCTCAAAGACAAAAGAAGCTGTACACACGCTGTTTGGAGTGGAACTCCCCGCGGTGGAATTACAGCCGACAAGGAAAGATTTTGAAGGAGATATAACCGTGGTGATCTTTCCCATGCTGAGATTTGTAAAAGGCAACCCCGAGAAAATAGGTCAGGCCATAGGGGAGTTCCTGAATGAGGCATTGCCTGAGGTAGACCGCTTCAATGTGATCAAGGGTTTCCTGAACCTCACCCTCTCTGATGAATACTACCTGGGAGCCTTTGCGGACGTGCAATCTGTTGAAGATTACGGAAGAGCAAAGGGAGAAGGCCAGGGGGCCGTCATGGTTGAATATTCTTCCCCTAATACCAATAAACCCCTTCACCTGGGCCATATCAGGAATAACCTCTTGGGGTATTCTGTATCAGAGATTCTGAAGGCCTCAGGGAAGAAGGTCTATAAAACCCAGATCATCAATGACCGGGGGATCCATATCTGCAAAAGCATGCTCGCCTGGAAGCGATTCGGAAAGGGTGAGACCCCGGTATCTACCGGATTAAAGGGTGACAAACTGGTAGGCAACTACTACGTGGCTTTCGACAAAGCCTATAAAAAAGAGATCGACCAGCTGATGGCAGAGGGCAGGAGCCGTGAAGAGGCAGAGCAGGAAGCGCCTATCCTTTTGGAGGCTCAGGAAATGCTGAGGAGATGGGAAGCAGGAGACAATGAGGTGGTCAGCCTTTGGAAGACCATGAATTCCTGGGTTTATGAAGGATTTGAGGAGACGTATGCCCGATTGGGGGTGGATTTTGACACCCTCTATTACGAAAGTGACACCTACCTGCTGGGGAAAGAGGTCGTTGAAGATGGCCTGAAAAAAGGCGTTTTCTTCAGGAAGGAGGACGGAAGTGTGTGGATTGACCTGACGGAAGACGGCCTGGATGAAAAGATCGTCCTGAGAGCCGATGGTACTGCGGTGTACATGACACAGGATATAGGTACGGCCATACAGCGGGTAAAGGACTTTCCCGATATAGATGGGATGGTTTATACCGTGGGTAATGAACAGGACTACCATTTTAAGGTGTTGTTCCTTATCCTGAAAAAACTCGGATTCAGCTGGGCAGAGCATTTGTATCATTTGAGTTATGGGATGGTAGACCTGCCCGAAGGCAAGATGAAGAGCCGGGAAGGGACGGTTGTAGACGCAGATGACCTCATTGATGATATGGCACAAACTGCGGAGGAAATCTCAAAAGAACTGGGGAAACTCGACGGGTATTCTGAGGAAGAGAAAAAAGAACTCTACCGGATCATCGGCCTTGGAGCGCTCAAATATTTTATTCTGAAGGTAGACCCCAGGAAACGCATCCTGTTCAATCCGGAGGAATCCGTCGATTTTCAGGGGAATACAGGTCCCTTTATTCAGTATACCTACGCCAGGATACAATCGATCCTGAGAAAGGCTGATTTTGATAAAGAAAGTATTGATAAAGGTTCAACAAGTTACAAGATCCAACTTCACCTCAAAGAAAGGGAACTTATCAAGCAATTGCTCTTATTTCCAACGGTGGTACAGGAGGCCGCCGAACAATTCAGTCCGGCCTTGGTCGCAAACTACATCTACGACCTGGTCAAGGAGTTCAACTCCTTTTACCAGCAGGTTACTATCCTGGGGGAAGCGGATGCACAGATCAGGGATTTCAGGGTGAATCTCTCTGCTGTTGTCGGGGAGGTGATCCGCTCCGGTTTCGGGTTATTGGGGATACAGGTTCCCGAAAGGATGTAAAAAAGGCCGCTTTCGAGCGGCCTTTTTAAATATTTGTTCTCAGGAAAATTATTTTTCAGAGCTCTGAGCTACAGCAAGACCGTAGATCACGAGTCCGAAGCCTATCTTGTTAACGGCGTCACCAATGTTGTAGATCACATCCATGTTAAGACCGATCTGTCCCAGGCCATCGTACCAGCCGGGAGTTCCTGCCATGTAACCCAATGGGTAGATAGCCCATCCCACGAGTACAAACCAGCAAAGCGTTTTATGGGCTTTCAAGACGGATCCTCCAGCTGCTTCGGCGAGTTTTTTAGCCTCCCCGAACCAGATCTCATAAACGATCCAGAAGTAAGCGATACCGGAGATCAGACCCCAGAAAGCTGCACTGTCTCTGTAAACAGCTTCTCCAAAATATCCGGTTACGAGCATGATCACTGAAGCGAAAATCAACCTCCACATCAGGGATTTCTTGGCTCCGGCCACTTTGAGGATCAGGAAGAATTCAACACACATCAGCGGTACGGTCAGTACCCAGTCTACATAGCGGAAAAAAGTAGGAGACTCAGCGAAACCTGCCCAGTAATCCCTCATGTACCAGTAATGTACAGCTGCAATAAACGTAATTAATCCTGAAACCAGGATTGAAGTTCTCCACTTCTTGTCGAAGCTGTTCATCGACAGGAAGAAAAATGCAGAGGCCGCCATCATGGCCATACAGCCCACGAAGAAGGTAAACCCTACGTAATCATCGGTCGCCAACCTGGAGACCAAGGAAATGGATGATAAAAAATTTTCCATAGAAATAGAATTAGTTAATTTTGTTTAAGCAAACATATGAAAAGTTAAACATAATTTCATAAATTTGAGCCGATAATTTTGAGGATTTGGGAAAAAAACAACAAAATATTAACACTTTCAGCAGTTTTATGATCGTTGCGACGTTTTTCTTCCTTTGGATATCGGTCTATTTCGATGTCAGGGCAGAGGCCGTCCTTTCCTATTTCCTCATATTTACTTTTGGGATCTTTCACGGCTCCAATGATTTAAAGCTCATTCAACAAACCACCGGAAATTCTAAAAAGAATTTTTTTCTTCGGGCCCTGGTGAGCTATGTCACCGTAATTGCTCTCACGGTGGCCTTCTTTTCCTTTTTTCCGGTCCTGGCTTTGGGCTTTTTTATTCTGGCGAGCAGTTACCATTTCGGGGAACAGCACTGGGTACAATACACAGAACGATCACTTTTGACCTATGTATACTTTACCAGCTACGGCATGGTGATCTTTTTTCTGCTTTTTTACTGCCAGGCCGAAGCTGTGTCTCCCATCATATTTGATATTACCGGCATAAATCTGTTGGCAGAACATTACCTGTATACCCTGGCAACCTCGTTCGGCCTCTTTATGGCGATCTATCTCTGGTGGTTGTGGAAAGGGAAGATCCGGGTGAATATGATCAAAGAATTGTTCTTTCTCCTGGTATTCTATATCGTCTTTAAAACAGCTTCCCTGATCTGGGCCTTCAGTATCTACTTTGTGATCTGGCACAGTATCCCCTCCCTGATGGACCAGACCCGGTTCCTGTACGGAAAAATTTCAAAGGAATCCTTACTGTCTTATTTCAGGACGTCATTCGTATACTGGATCTTTTCTATGATCGGACTCGCGGGCCTCTATTACCTTTTCCACGACAGACAAGGCTTGTTCCTGTCTATCATGATCTACTTCCTGGCAGCCATCACCTTTCCCCACGTGATCGTGATGAATCGCCTGAACCGATCCTAAAAACTCACTCTGAAGCTCGCATTGGGGGTGAGGCCCAGGGAAATGCTTTCCACGGTTTCGATCTCGTTCTGGTCGTTGAGTCGATAATAGGTGTTCAGCACATTCCTCTTGCCGAAAATATTGAGTACAGAGGCACCGGCCGTTGCCCTGACTCCCTTGCTGAGGTCAAAGGAATAGATGAGGGATGCGTCAGCCCTTAAGTAATCTGGCAGCCTGCTGCTGTTCGGACTCTCGTAGTTGATCCGGTTCGGGAAGACGGAGATGTCAATGATATTTGCCCCCTCCTGTGGTTTGGTAAAGGGTTTGCCGGTCCTGTAATTCAGGCCGAATCCCAATTTCAGATCCCGGTAATTGTAGGTGGTGGCCAGGGTGGCCGTATGGGTGATGTCCAGGTTGTTAGGAAACTCCGAAGGGGTGATGTCCTCAAAGAAATAGGTGTTCTTGTTGTAGGCGTAGCTCACCCAGCTGCTGAATTTGTTGTTCTTGTAATTGACCAGGAATTCGCCTCCCCGGATGGTATAACTGCCGATCTCCCCGTTGAACTGGTCTTCATTTTGAAATCCCTGGGTGGAGGTGCTGATCCCGTTCACTTCCTTGTAATATCCTTCCAGGCTGAGGAACCAGCGATTCCTGTCGTAGCTGAAACCTAGGGAGCCCTGCTTACTCCTGGTGATAGGCAGGGTGTCTTCGTCCGAAAGGATCCAGCGCCTCTTTTCAATGCCCAGGAAATTCTGTTCCAGGTCGATGATCTGATTGGTGACCTGGTTTTTGAACTCCCCCTGGATTTCGAACCTGAAATCGGGCAGGAGCATATAACTCATGTTGAGTCGGGGTTCCAGGATGACCTCCTCAAAAGTCCCCAGGTTTATCAGATAATTGAGTCGGGCTCCACCCAGGAAGTCGAATTTACCGTCCTCCGAACCGTATTGTATCTCGCTGAACAGCGCATGCGCTCTCACCACCCCTTTGACGTTGCTTAAGAAAGGAGGTTGACTCACATTCGTAAAATTCGTGATCCCCACCTCGGTGAACTGGTAGCCGTTCCTGCTGCTGAGCTTGTCGGTAACGTCGTATTTCGTATTGACCTTGAATGAGGATTCCAAGACCTGGTTATTCTGAAAAAGGGATTGCTCTCCATTGCCGGTGACGTTCTGAGCATCCAGGTTATAGCGGGTATAATAGGTTATGATCTGACTGGTGAACCGGTCTGTCCACCGACTGGCCAGCCGGCCACCGAAGGAAAAATTGGTCTGGTCCAGCAAACTCTGGTCAGACCTGCCCGTGTCCCGGTTGCTTTCCAGGTAGTCCAGGTTGTTGTTGATATAGATAGCACTGATCCTGAGTTTGTGATCCTCGTTGATATCGTACAACAGCTTGCCTGTGAAATCGTAGAAATAGAAATTCTCTTCCCGGTCTATGGCCTCGTCGGCGCCCCCGCCCCCTTTAACTTCTGTATCCTGGAAAGCCCGGTCAAAGAACTGGTTGTAAGTAGGGGTGTTGAGGAAATCGGTTACGGACCTCCGTCCCGAGATCTGCAAGGCGACTTGGTCGGAAAGCGGAATATGCCCATAGACATCCCCGCTGATCAGGTTAAAACCTCCTCCCCCTGAAATTCGGTCCTGCACCTCGTCCCGGGTCTCCATACTGATGATCCCGCTGACCCCGTCCCCGTACTGGGCGCTGGTACCGTTCTTGATGACGGTAACCTTTACGGTCAGATAGGGGTTAAAGGCGGAAATGAGACCAAAGAAATGCCCTGACTGGTACATTTTGATCCCGTCCCAGAGAATGAGGTTTTGATCGTTAGTCCCGCCCCGGATGTTGATGTCAGAGACCGTCTCATCAATGCTTTTGATTCCCGGGAGGGCCTGGACGGTCTGCAGGATATCCGGTTCAGACAGGCCGGGAAGGATTCCGAAATCATCCGTCCTCAGGAGGATGCTGCCGTCTGTCTCC
>NZ_JBFGBM010000124.1:0-8282 GCF_041567615.1 Muriicola sp. | reverse complement strand
TCAAATCGGTGTTCAAGGTCGGAGGATCCAATATCCTTGGGGATGAGTATTTCTCTGCCATCGGAACCGGAGCCGTGGGATCCATCTTCTACGTAAGCTGGACGGTAAACCCTTAAGAGGCAATACGTAACACAAAAATAAAAGCACCGTGGGAACGGTGCTTTTTTTATGCGAAAAAATCAACCTAAAGCCTTCTTATTTACAATGTGAAGATATATCTTTGCAGCCGGAAAAAAGGTGCCATATAAACGAGTAAAATGGCTGAGAATTTCCCTAATAGATAAAACTATAAGAATGGCTAAAGTAACTGGTAAAGTCTCTCAGATCATCGGACCGGTGATAGACGTTGAATTTGCTTCCGGATCGGAGCTCCCGAAAATCTATGATTCTCTCGAAATCAACAGGAATGATGGAACCATCCTCGTCCTGGAAGTACAGTCGCACATAGGCGAGAACAGCGTGCGTGCGATCTCCATGGATTCTACAGACGGATTGAGCAGGGGAGTAGATGTGGTTGCCACAGGAAAGGCCATTCAGATGCCCATAGGCGAAGATATTTACGGAAGACTGTTCAACGTGATCGGAGATGCTATCGACGGGATCGGGAACCTGCCCAAAGAAGGCAAGAACGGTCTCCCCATCCACAGGGAAGCTCCCAAATTTGAAGATCTTTCCACATCTACTGAAGTACTCTACACCGGGATCAAGGTGATCGACCTCATCGAACCTTATGCAAAAGGGGGTAAGATCGGTCTCTTTGGAGGAGCCGGAGTAGGAAAGACGGTACTGATCCAGGAGCTGATCAACAACATTGCAAAAGGACACGGAGGACTCTCCGTTTTTGCCGGAGTAGGAGAACGAACCCGTGAAGGGAACGACCTGTTGAGAGAGATGCTGGAATCCGGAATTATAAAATATGGTGATAAATTCCTCCATTCCATGGAAGAAGGGGGATGGGACCTCTCCAAAGTTGATAAGAAGGCCCTGAAGGAGTCCAAAGCGACCTTCGTCTTCGGACAGATGAACGAGCCACCGGGAGCCCGTGCAAGGGTAGCCCTTTCCGGTCTCACGATCGCTGAGTACTTCCGCGACGGTTCCGGAGAAGGACAGGGTAAAGACGTTCTGTTCTTCGTGGACAACATCTTCCGTTTTACCCAGGCAGGTTCTGAGGTATCGGCTCTTCTGGGACGTATGCCTTCTGCGGTGGGATACCAGCCAACCCTGGCCACTGAGATGGGAGCTATGCAGGAGCGTATCACCTCCACCAAAAGAGGATCGATCACCTCGGTTCAGGCGGTGTATGTGCCTGCGGACGACTTGACAGACCCTGCGCCCGCGACTACCTTTGCCCACCTTGATGCGACCACGGTATTGTCCCGTAAGATTGCTGAGTTAGGTATTTATCCGGCGGTGGATCCACTGGATTCCACTTCCAGGATCCTCACCCCTGAGATCCTCGGGAAGGATCACTACGCCTGTGCACAACGAGTAAAAGAGTTGCTTCAGCGTTACAAAGAGCTTCAGGATATCATCGCCATCCTTGGGATGGAAGAACTTTCCGAAGAGGATAAACTGGCTGTTGGCCGGGCGAGGAGGGTACAGCGTTTCCTCTCCCAGCCCTTCCACGTGGCAGAACAGTTTACCGGTATCCCTGGAGTTCTGGTAGACATCAAAGACACCATCAAAGGCTTTAATATGATTATGGACGGTAAGCTGGATCACCTTCCGGAATCCGCCTTCAACCTGAAGGGTACCATTGAAGAAGCTATTGAGGCCGGTGAGAAAATGTTGGCTGAAGCCTAAGAAATCCCTCAGGGAAGTTAGACGTAAAGAAGTTTTAGAAGATGCATTTAGAAATCGTATCCCCCGAAGCCACCCTTTTTGAAGGAAACGTCACTTCTGTGACTGTTCCCGGACTGAATGGTGAGTTTCAGGTGCTCGACAACCACGCACCCATCGTATCCCTGTTACAGCAAGGGCTGGTCAAGATCGGAGGGGAGATCGCCATAGACGAGGAGCACGAGGCCAAATTCAAAAAGAATGCAGATGGCAAAATGACCCTGGCTATCACCAGTGGCACCATGGAGATGAACGACAATAAGGTGATCGTTCTGGTCGACTGACCCCTAATACTTCAAAGCACTATAAGATACCAGTCCCTTTCATCGGACTGGTATTTTTTTAGTACCCGGAAACCGATGGCCAGGTGTGCGTCCAGAGATCGGCGGTTGCGACCATCCACTTCGGTGACGATCACATTGAAATCATCGCTCAACACCTCCTTCATGGTAGAGTACAACCCGCGAAAAATACCCTGTTTCCTGTATTCTTTGTCGACACAAACCTGCCCCATCACTATAAAGGTCTTAGCGGGGGAAAGGGTTAACCTGATCTGTTCGAACATGGACCGGAGGATGGGGATCTCCCCGGAGAAGTCGGGATGCATACACAGGGCATACCCCACAACCCGTCCATTCGCTCTGGCTACGATATGAGGACATACCTCGTTCATCCTGCCAAGCAGTTCCAGGGTGTGGGAAACCGTGAGAAAGCCTTCCCTCTCGCGGATTTCATCTGTGAGCTGATCAGGTAAGTTCTTTACCTGCAATTCCAGGATCTCCCGTAAATCCTTGTCGGTGCTCGCCCTTCCGAATTCTACAGACATTTCTATCAATTGTTGTGCTTGCGGTTTCGCAATTTCAAGATAGCATTTATTCATCTAAATACTACCTTTGATACATGGATGGATTTCCTAAAAAACTAGGGCAGAAGCTGCAGGAGAGGAAGGAAGAGAATACATTCCGAGAATTGAAGCTCCTTTCGTCAAAAACCGATTTTGTCAGCAATGATTACCTGGGGATGGCCCGTGAGGAGTCAGCATTCAGAGGTGCCACCGGCATCCTCGAATCCATGGGCATGATGCGAAATGGGTCTACAGGATCCCGTTTGCTTTCCGGGAATTCTGAGCTCCATGAAAAAACGGAAGCTGTCCTGGCCAGGCTTTACGGAGCAGACAGTGCCCTGATCTTCAACTCGGGATACGACGCCAACCTGGGTCTTTTTTCCTCTCTTCCCCAGAAGCATGATGTGGTCCTGTATGATGAATTCATACATGCCAGCGTGAGGGATGGTATCAGGATGGGTCTCGCCAAAAGTTACAAATACAGGCATAATGACCTCGATCATCTCAGGGAATTGCTCCAGCGCCTGAGGAAGGAAGCGGATAATGACTCCCAATATTACCTGGCCACAGAAGCCGTGTTCTCTATGGACGGGGATCAACCGGATCTGGAGTCGTTGATCAAACTTTGCGCTGAATTCCGATGCAGGCTTATCCTTGATGAGGCTCATGCTATTTCGGGAATAGATAAGACCCTCAAAGACCTGGAAGATCAGGAGACCGCCCGACGTGTGGTCTTCGCGAGGATCGTGACCTTTGGCAAGGCCATGGGGGTACAGGGAGCTGCCGTACTGGGCTGCACACAGTTGAGGTCCTATCTGGTCAATTTTGCGCGCAGCTTTATCTATTCCACGGCACTGCCTCCCCTGAGTATCGCCACGGTATTCTTCGCCTGCGAACAGGTAAAAAAAGAAGAATACCTTCAAAAGAAGGAAGGGCTGAGGTCTAATATCGAACGGTTTCTGAAAGTAAGGGACGATCTGGGTCTTCAGGAAAGATTCATTCCGAGCAGGTCGGCCATACACTCCTGTGTGATCCCTGGAAATTCCAGTGTAAAGGGCGTGTCCGAATTCTTAAAAAAAGAAGGGTACGGTGTGCTACCCATCCTTTCGCCTACAGTTCCGTCCGGGCAGGAGAGAATCCGTTTCTGCCTGCACAGTTTCAATTCACCGGATGAAATAAAGGAAGTATTGAGTATCTTGGCCCGTGCCATTGAAGAGAACGTCCATGCCTGAAAAATTTTATACTCTCGGTGCCTTTGAATTTCCGGCCGATGTACAGGTCATTAAGGGCCGACTCGAAGCCGAGGGGATCTATGTCTTCCTGAGGGATGAAAATTTCCTCAATACGGACCCCCTGGTCAGTCAGGCCGTGGGAGGAGTCAAGCTGCAGGTCTATACCCGGGATAAGGACAGGGCGATTGAGATCTACGATGAATTCAGGAGATATGCCATAGATGACGAGGGAAATCCCGTGACCTGTCCCAACTGCAAAGCCCAGCGTTCAGAAGCCTATTACGCCAGAAAGGGCTTCTTTCACAAACTCTTCCCCTTTTTTGAAAAAAAGAAATACAGGTGCCTCAAATGCGGCATGATCACAAAACCCCAATAGACCGTGAAGCGAATATTTGTTACCGGGATCTCAACTGAGGTCGGGAAGACCATTGCCTCTGCCATCATTGTGGAAGCCCTTGAGGCCGATTACTGGAAACCCTTACAGGCAGGAGACCTCGACCGTTCTGACAGTCATAAGGTCAGGAACCTGATCAGCAATACAAAGACCGTGATCCACCCAAACAGCTATGCCCTCAAAACACCAATGAGCCCTCATGCAGCGGCCGAGATCGACGGGATCGAAATCGCGAAGGAAAACATTATGGAACCCCGAACAGACAATCACCTGGTCATCGAAGGGGCAGGCGGACTCCTGGTTCCCCTGAACGATACGGACACCATCGCAGACCTGATCAAAACCAACTACAAAGTGGTGGTGGTCTCAAGGCATTACCTGGGGAGTATTAACCATTCCCTCCTGACCATCGAGGCCCTCAGGGCGAGGGGAATGGAACCCGTGATCCTGTTCAGCGGGGCTGAACACCCGACCACGGAGAGTATCATCCTTTCCAAGACCGGGATAAGGGGTATCGGCAGGATTCCGGAAGAGGATCATTTTAACAGGGAGGTGATCAGGAAATACGCCTCCGCCTTCCGGAACTCACTAATAGCCCTCTAGCCTGGAGAAGACTTCAGCCCGGCCTACTATGCCCTCCAGGCGATAGTGTTCAGACAAATAAGCTCTGACATAGGCGTCTTCCTCTATGTATTCCCTGTCAAAAACGGTCTTGTCCTTACGGGTGACCACGGTTTTGGGTTTGAGCGAATCCAGGAGGTAATTCAATTCCTCCAGGGCGTTTTTCCTGGGATTTCGGAAATAGGGATACAGGGCAGGCCTGCAGATGTTGCTCGGGTGGGTCGCTGCCTTTGAAGGGGGCGAGGTATCCAGGACCCAGTAGCCTATATGGTACTCAAAAAAGAGGACTTCCTCCGGGTTGAGCTCGTGTTCCCTGATAAATTCCGGAACCGTAAATCCTTCCCCATTAAAAAAGGTGCCATGCGTCCTTTTGTTGTCAATGATATTGGCAAATTCCGCATAGGATTCAACCGGGAGTGCTATAGCCAGAAAAAGAGCCAGAGGATGATAAATCTCACGATAACGCATAGCGCGTGAAAGGGCGATGCCCAGCAGGATGAGTATCATAGGATAGATCTGCATCAGGTAATGTCCGTTTACTTTCCCGCTTTTCAAAAAGGAGAATACCACCCCGGAAAGGGCCAGGGATAACAACAAAATTCTGTGATCCGAGAAATCGATCCATTTTTTCTTCCAGCACAAAAGCCCGAATAACAACAAGACAGCGACCAGGGGAAGGACCTTGAAAACGGAGCTTTTAAGATCGTCTGAGTAGGCCAGTGGGGCCCTGATCACAGAATCGATCCAGACTTCGGGGATCCCCGATACCAGGTAGGGAAAAAATGTCGCTGCCACAGGGATTATAACCCCTGAACCCAAAAGCAGTATCTCTGTAAACCCTTTATGAAACTTTCGTTTATGTATGGAAATTCCAAGGACCCAGAGGAATATCCCAATTACGGCATAGGCCAGGTTGAGTTTCATCATCAGGGAAATCCCCAGCATTATGCCTGCAGTGAATATCCATTTTGCCTGTTTGTGCTTCAGAAGCAGATAGAGTGCCGGCATAAAGAACAACATACTCAGGTGTTCAGACATCACACCCTGAAGACTGCCAAAGAGGCTCAAGAGGTAGACACAGCCCAGGGCCGACCAGAAGCCGATTCGTGCCGAATGCGCCTCTTTCCCGGCCTTATAGGTGTAAAAGGAGACCAGGGCTACGGTCAAGGCTCCAAAAAACCGGATGGCGACAAAGCTCTTCCCGAAGATGTAAATGATCCCCGAAAAGAAAAGAAAGGCCAGGGGCGGTTTTAGGTCCCACAATTCGGTATAAGGCAGATGACCGTCGACCCAGGATTGAGCCATCAGAATGAACGTACTTTCATCCCGGTCTATGTAATCTCTGAAAAAAAAAGGAAAACGAAGGCAAACGGACAGGAGGGCAAGACCTAAAAATACCTTACCATCCTTCAGATTCTGGTAATTAGGAATGAGAGATGTTATAAATTTGTGCGGCATGTCTTCCGGAGGCTATTCCTCCCCATGCAAGATATGTATTTCAATGTTGCCTTAAAATATCAGGCTTGGAGAAACTTTCAGTCAGAGATAGAAAACACCTGTGGCATCCCCTCACACAGCACAAGACGCACGGGGATATGCTCGGGATCGTCAAAGCACAAGGCGCCGTACTTACAGACGAGGACGGCAGGGAATATATTGATGCGATCGCTTCCTGGTATACGGCCATGTACGGCCATTGTCATCCTTGGATCACAAAGGCAGTTTCGGAACAGATGAAAAAGCTGGACCAGGTGGTCTTCAGCGGATTTACCCATCAACCTGCCATAGAACTATCGGAATCTCTCATGTCCGTGTTGCCTTACAATCAGCAAAAGCTGTTCTTTTCGGATAACGGATCCACAGCTACGGAGATCGGGATCAAGATGGCCCTTCAGTATTTTCACAACCTGGGCGAAAAGCGGAACGTCATGCTCGCTTTCGAGGAAGGATTTCACGGGGATACTTTCGGGGCTATGTCGGTATCCGGTCTTTCGGCCTACAACGGGCCTTTCGAGGAACATTTTATACGGGTAGAGCGCATCCCGGTTCCCCAGGACGACAACGTGGAGGAAGTACTGGAATCTCTGGAGAAAAGGCTGAAGAAAAAGGATATAGCAGGGTTTATTTATGAACCTCTGGTACAGGGCGCTGCGGCCATGAAGATGCACAGACCTGAACACCTGTGCCGCATTCTGCGCCTGATGAAATTGGCGGGGGTGATCACCATTGCCGATGAGGTGATGACCGGCTTCGGAAAGACGGGAACCTGTTTCGCTTCGGATCAGGTAACGATCAAACCGGATATCATCTGCCTGTCCAAGGCGCTTACGGCCGGGCTCCTCCCCATGGCTGTTACGAGCTGTTCGGAAAAAGTTTACAACGCTTTCTACGATGATGCCGTACACAAAGGCTTTTTTCACGGACATACCTATACGGCCAATCCCCTGGCGTGCACCGCTGCCCTGGCTGCCCTTGAGTTGTTTCGGTCCGATGAGATGCAGGGGAACATCCATAGGATCATACATAAGCACCGGGAATTCGACAGTAGGATCAAGGACCACCCCAGAGTAGCTACTACGCGCCAGACCGGGGTGATCTATGCCATCGATCTCGCACTCAACACGGATCGCTACGGCTCCCTGAGGGACAGGCTGTATGCTTATTTCATGGACCAGGGTATCTTCTTGCGTCCCCTGGGTAACACGATCTATCTCCTGCCCCCTTATGTGATCAGTGATGCTGAGCTGGACAGAGTTTACAGGGCCATCGAAGGATGCCTTCAGCTCGACCTATAGCACATCCCTGTATTAATTTCCGCAAACATTGAGCTCCATAGGGGAAAATAAAAGGAGATAAGCCTTATTTTTGACCCTCTAAAGATGGCACTAAAAACACCGGTATCCATTGTGGCAATAGAATCCCTCTCGGCCCTGGGAATGGGCAGGGAGAAGGTCTGGGCTACCTATTTGTCTCACAGACACGGCATTGAGGAAAGGTCTTTTCCGGGAGAAAAGGCATGGGTTGCTCCGATCTCAGAAGATTATAAAGATTCCATAGAAGAGGTAAGGAGATCCCAATCCCACTACCGCAAACTGGATGAAACCGTGTTGTTTGCCCTGGCTGTCTCCAGAATGGCCGCTCATTCAGCCCGATGGAAGAAAAACGGGAATTTCGGGATCAATATCGGCTCCTCAAGAGGGGCTACCGGGATCTTTGAGTCCCACCACAAGCAATTCATAAAGGAGGGCAGTACATCGCCCTGGACCTCCCCGGCGACCACCCTGGGGAACATTTCTTCCTGGGTCGCCCACGATATGCAGACCTCCGGTCCTGAAATATCACATTCCATTAC
>NZ_JBFGBM010000123.1:0-8300 GCF_041567615.1 Muriicola sp. | reverse complement strand
GTCTCGATCGGGATTCGCGCCTTTTGAACAGGATCTCTTTACAGGCATGGATCCTCTGCTCAAAGTTCTCTGTGGCCAGTCCGTGTTTTTTAGCCATTTCCTCCCGGGAAGAATCGCGTATAAGCACATAGATATCTTCTTCCCAAAGTCCGTAATCATTGATGTTGTAATAATCCGCGAAGAGGGTAAAATCTCCTTTGAGCAATTCCCTTAGTTCTTCCTCCTTCCATACATAAAAAGCACCTTCTCTCAGAACTCCCTTCTTGTCCAGGCTATCCGCATCCAGGGAGGAATAGAACCCACCCTCCGGCGATCTCAATTCCCGGCATACAAAGGATATGGATTCTTCAACTACCTTTCTGTACAAAGGATACCCGGTTGCTGCATAGGCTTTGGCGTAGAGGGAGATCAGCTGGGCGTTGTCATAGAGCATTTTTTCAAAATGGGGCACATGCCATTTTACGTCGACCGCATACCGGGAGAAACCCCCTCCGATATGGTCGTATACGCCGCCGTAAGCCATTCGTCTCAGGGTGGTATGTACATAGTCTTCGACCTCAGTATCTCCTGTGAGATTTGCGTAATGCAGGAGGAAATCGAGATTCACAGGCATCATGAATTTTGGAGCGCGACGGTAACCCCCCAGGAAAGTGTCGAAATATTGGGACCATTTTTTGACAGACGTACTTAACTCTTTAAGGGAAACGGGCTCATCCTTTTCCGGAGGGGGGATGAGGTTGATGGATCTCAGCCCCTGGGTAAGTTGGTCGGCATATTCGAGCACCCGCGATTTTTCCTGGGCGTATAGCTGGGAGAGTTGTCCCAGTACTTTGATCCATTGCTCCTTTTTCACGAAAGTAGCCCCCCAGAAAGGACGACCGTCGGGCAGGGCGACCACATTGAGCGGCCAACCTCCGCTCCCCGTCATCATCTGCAGGGCATCCATGTAAATATGGTCTATGTCCGGCCGCTCTTCCCTGTCGATCTTTATGTTGACGAAGTGTCGGTTCATGACTTTTGCGACATCCTCGTCCTCAAAACACTCGTGTTCCATCACGTGGCACCAGTGACAGGCCGCATATCCGATACTGATCAGCAGGAGTTTATTCTCCTTTTCAGCCTTCTCCAGGGTTTCTGTGCTCCACGCATACCAGTCTACCGGATTGTGGGCATGCTGCAGGAGGTAGGGACTCGTCTCATGAATGAGGGAATTGGTATGTTTGTGTGATGTGCTCAAGGTCTCATTGGTTTTTCGGCAAAAAAAAAGCACCCTAAGAGGTGCTTTTCGCAATGTTTTAATGGTTACCTGACCTCAAAGGTGATCTTCACGTTGACCCTGTAGTCATCTACCTTCCCGTCTTTGACGGTAGCGCTTTGTTCCTGTACGTAGACAGAGCGAATGTTCTTTACGGTTTTGGACGCCTGATCGACAGCATTCTGGGTGGCATCTTCCCAGCTTTTACCGGAGTTAGCCAGTACTTCTATAACTTTTAAAATGGCCATATTACAATACTTTTTAGGTTCTTTTAAAGGTCGAAAGAAATTGAGACAAATACAAATTAACAGGCATCTATTACCCGTTGATGGCAACCACTTCGCTCACCTTGTCACCCAGCATGTTCTTTAACATGGTCTCTATCCCGTTTTTCAGGGTAAATGTCGAAGAGGGGCATCCACTGCACGCCCCCTGAAGGATGACGTTGACGGTGCGGTCCTTTTCGTCATAAGACTGAAAAAGAATATTTCCCCCGTCGCTGGCCACGGCTGGTTTAACGTATTCTTCGAGGATCTGGATGATCTGGCGGGAGGTCTCATCCTCCGCTGCAGGAGCACCCTTGGTTTCAGCATTTTTTTGCTGGGTGCTTTCAGCCTGGTCTGATACGATCTCTTTGCCTTCGGCTATATGATTTCTGATCATCTCCCGGAGTTCCATGGTGATCTCATTCCAGTCGGCCATTTCAAACTTGGTTACCGAGATGTAATTCTCATCCATAAATACCTCTTTTACAAAGGGCAAATGGAAGAGGGCACGGGCAAGTTCCGAGTCCTTGGCCTCGTCGATATTCTTGAATTCAAAGCAAGAAGGTACCAGTTTTTTGTTGGCCACAAATTTCATGACCGCAGGGTTTGGGGTTACCTCGGCATACAGCGTAACAGGTACAGTGGTTTTAGGCGTATCCTCAAGGACCACGGGGGCACCTGAATTCAAATATTCCACCAATTGTTGCGCCACTTCATCCCTGACATCATCCCACTCCACGATGTCATATCGTTCCAGGGCGATAAAGTTGCCCGAAATATAGACTGTCTTGATAAAAGGCAGATAAAACAACTGCTGGGCCAGGGGAGATGCCTTGGCCTCATCGATATTCTTGAATTCATAATTAGACTGGGTGGTGAGGAACTGGTTGGCCTCAAATTTCAGGATGGCCTTATTATTTGTTTCCTTCACCGTGATGATAAACTCTTTCATAGTCCTTATTTTATGCAAAAATACAACCATTTTTCGGGCTAAAGAAGACATAATAATGTCTGCATTGAACCGTTATACTTTATATTTGAATATCTGGCTAATCACCCTGTCCCATCCTAGATGAGAAAAATCCTTTTAATTCTGATCGCTTACCTGAGTTATCTTGGAGCTGTGCACGCACAGGAGGGGATCCCGGTGTATTTTGATTATCTCTCAGACAATTACTACCTCGTGCACCCTTCCATGGCGGGAATCGGTCCCGGAGGTAAGATCAGGCTTACCGCCAGAAAGCAATGGTTTAATGTAGATGAGGCACCCAACCTCCAGACTTTGAGTGTGAATTACAGAATAGGTGAAACTCCCAGCGGGGTGGGGGCCATACTGTTCAACGATGCCAACGGCTACCATTCTCAAACAGGATTGAAAGCGACTTACGCTCACCATTTGCAGTTTGGGGAGGATATACGACTTCTCAACCAGCTGTCTTTTGGTCTCAGTGCCGGATTTATATTGAGCAGTCTGGATGAGACAGAATTCAGGTCCGTGATCCCGGATCCGATCATCAGCGGGGCGAGGAACAGCGTGGGGTATTTCAACGTAGACTTTGGAGTATCCTACAACTATATGGAATTTTATGCCCATGCCACCCTTTTGAATGCCCTGGGAACGGGAAGGGATCTCTATACGGCCATTGAATTCGACAATCTGAGGCGATATTTATTCTCCGCAGGCTATATTTTCGGCAAGAGCGACTGGAGGGTTGAACCTTCCGTCCTTTTTCAGCTCACTGAATTCACGGAGGAGGAGACCATAGATTTCAATGCAAAGGTTTACAGGGATGTGTCCTTTGGGACCGTCTGGGCCGGACTTTCCTATCGCCGCAGTTTTGACGGGGCGCAATACCAGGCCAATGGTCAGTTTGGGGAGCAAAGGCTCCAGCTCTTTACACCCATCATCGGACTTAACTACAACCGGTTTATGTTTTCTTACAACTATTCCTACCAGAATGGGGACATTCGTTTCGACAACGGCGGTTTTCACCAGATCACCCTTGGATATGATTTCGGTCCTGAAAGGCAGAACCGGTATGACTGTTTCTGCCCTGCGGCCAACTAAAAAAGGACTCCAGGCATACTCCCAAAGTCCTTTTTGTAAGGCTTCTCTTCCTTACTCCCAATAAAGGTCCTTTTTTGAAGCTTGTTTTTTGATCGCCTCCAGGATGGCCTTCTCCAGTTCTCCTGATTCATTTTTTCTGTGCTCTTTGAGATAAGCCTCCCTTTTAGTATGGGTCTGCTGGATCTCCGACTGGATTTGCCTGCGTTCTTCTCTTTTTTCTTCAAGAAATGCTCTGATCTCCTGGTCCGACTTTCCTCTCAGAGCTTCAGGCAGTGTTTCCCTTCTCACGCCGGCCAGGTCAAAGTCTTTTTGGGAAGATGCATCGATCAGGTCCCATCCCGAATTGTTGTAATAGGCGGAGCTTTTACTGACCGCACGCTTCACGGCCACTGCTTCTTGTAGTTCCATGGCTTCTGCATCCTGTTGTGCCTGCACGGCCATTCGCTCAGCTCCTTTGCTGCCGTAGGAGACATAGGTGGTATTCAGTCTTTTGTTCAATTTGATGATGATCTCATCGTAAGGGGTCTTTACATGGACAACCTGCCTGTTATGGTCAATGGCCATGTATTCTCCTCCTCCCAACCGGGCGCCTTCCTGCCAGTGCGTGTTGATACCCAGGGTATATTTCCCGCAAAAAATAGTATTGACGATCACATCGCGCTCCTTCGCATTCAAAACAGCTTCCCTGAAATCCTTCCTGCCTTGCGTAAAAGGCTCATTACCGGCTATAAAGATCATTTTCAGGTCATCAGGATTTTTTCCCCAGTCTAATTGCTGCAGAGATTGATGGATCACCTGTCCGCAGTATTCTTCACCCCCGTTTGTGGTCAGGGAGAACAGCTTGGCGGATATCTCGTCCAGGTCTGAGCTGAATCCCAGGACCTGCTGTATATATCCTTCCTCGGAAGCGAGGTCATTGTTACCGTATTGGTAGAGGGCAATTTTAAGCCTTGGACGTCCTTCATTCCCGCATTTGGCATAGGTGAACTGGTTCACGATATCCCAGAGCTGGGATTTGGCCTGGTTGATGAGTCCATCCATACTGTTACTGGTATCCAGCAGCAAGGCGATCCTCACTGTGGGGCGCTCAGGTTTCATTTTGTCTTCACTTTGGGGCGAGGATGCAAAACCCGTTCCGGTGAATATCAGGGCCAGGAGGACCATCGATTTTTGTGCAATTTTTTTCATCGTATCCATCATTTTTGAATTTGTATCAGGGGAAAAGTAGAACGTAAAAATTTCATTTAAAAACGGTAATGAGGGAACGCATCTCCTGGTTGAGGGAACTGGACCTCCCACTTAGGAAGAGGCTGTAAATCATTGATTTTTCGGATAAAACAGCGTTGGGGCTGTTTTTCAAATCGAAGTAAATGGACTAAGTTTACTCTATGATGCGGTATTCGTACACATGTATTTTGATCGGTTTAGCCTTGCTCATGACCACGGTCGGGAGGACGCAGGAGAAAAGCTCGGTTAAGGCCCCGGTTGATGCGGAGGTAAGGATAAGTCGGCATCGTGCATATTTGGACTCTGCAAAGACTTTTAAAACAACCGATATCCGGAAAAGTATCGACTATATTTCCCGCTCCATTTCGGAACTTGACGTGCGGGAGAACAAGAAGGAACTTGTCCTATCCCTCGTCCTCCTCGCGGAGGTATATACTTTCTACGGGCAATTAGACCTGGCTATTGCCAATTACAAAGAAGCCCTTGAGGCCCGTTACAGCGACATGACTTCCCTTGCCTTGGGGAAGACCTATGTCAGGAGCCGTCAGTGGGGAGAGGCCGTCACAGTTCTTTCACCTTTGGAGGATAACAAGACCTTAGCCCCGTATAACAGGGTAGAGATCTATGAAGCTCTGGGAGACGCCCAGGCCGGGTTGGGTGACGTGAACAAGGCCCTGGCCTATTACAGAGAAGGTCTGGCTATTGCCACGAAAAATCAGGTTACGCCCAAGATCCCGGATCTGAATTCTAAAATAGCGGATACCTATGCCAGCGTGAATCGAATGGAAGAAGCGGGGGCGTATTATGATAATTCCCTGAAGGAGGCAGAGAAACAGGCGCCTCAGAGAGCTGTCAAAGAGAAGGAAAAAGTGGCGGATTTCCTGAACAAAAGAAGTCGATATGAAGACGAGATCCAGCTTCGAAAAAGCAGCCTGAAAGACCTGGAGGCCATCCCAAAACCTTCAAAACAGGACCCGGGAATGGCTGTGAGCGCTGATACCGTGACCAGGCAGGGGATTAACTATAAGATCGCCAACGCCTATATCGCCCAGGACCAGTATGAGCAGGCGATTCCATTTTTAGAGCGGAGCATCGCCGAGGCTGATCAGGAGGAGGACCTCGTGGTCCAGAAAGAGGCTACCCGAAGCCTGTCCGAAGTGTACCGCAAGCAAGGGGATTTTTCGAAAGCTTTGGAAACCTATCAGAAATACGTGGCGGTGGTCGACACCCTCTACCTGAGAAAGGAACAGGAGATTTCCAGGGCAGCTCAGCTGAACCGCGAAATTGCTGCCATTCAAAATCGGATCACAGGCCTGGAGCGTGAGCGGGAACTCTCACAAAGCCGATACGATCTGGCTCTGGCAGAACAGCGCCTTACTGAGGAGAGCAATAAACGGCAGCTCTGGATCATTTACTCCCTTTTGTTCGGGATGTTCCTGATGTCACTCACGGCCTTTTTCTTTTATCGCAGCACCCAGAAACAGAAACTGGCGAACAACCTCCTGGCCCTCAAAACATTGAGGTCTCAAATGAATCCTCACTTTATATTCAATGCCCTCAATTCAGTCAATAATTTCATCTCGAATCACGATGAAAGGAGTGCGAACAGATACCTGAGCGATTTTTCAAAGTTGATGCGGACCGTCCTCGAGAATTCTGAAAAGGATTTCATCCCTTTGAACAAGGAGCTCGAGTTGCTGGAATTATATTTAAAACTTGAACATTCCCGATTTCCCGACAAGTTCGAATACAGGGTGGAGGTAGACGAATCCATAGACAGGGAGGCCTATAGAATCCCTCCCATGCTGCTGCAACCTTATCTGGAAAATGCGGTTTGGCACGGACTTCGATACAGAGAGGAAAAAGGGTTACTTACCATGAGGGTCAGTGAAAAGGATGGCGATACCTTAGAAATACGTATTGAGGACAATGGTATAGGCAGAAAGAGGTCTGCTGAATTGAAGACACACCACCAAAAAAAGCAGCGATCCACAGCCATGCGCAACATTCAGGAGCGGTTGGTAATCCTCAATGATATGTACAAAACACAAATTGGGGTCAGGGTGGAGGATCTGCAGGAAGATGGAACCGGAACCCGGGTAGTACTCAGCTTAGCAAAAGAAAAATGAAATTAAAGGCGGTCATCATCGACGACGAGAAGTCAAGCAGGGATATCCTCAGGAATTATCTCTCGGAATACTGTACGCAGGTAATCGTCTCAGGTGAGGCCGGTACGGTTTCGGATGGGATAGACATGATCCGGCAGGTCGGGCCCCATTTGGTTTTTCTCGATGTGGAAATGCCTTTTGGCAATGCCTTTGACCTGCTGGGAGCACTGCCGGAAAGGAATTTTGAGATCGTATTCGTGACCGCCTATAACCAATATGCGCTGGACGCTCTCAACCAGCATGCGGCTTATTACCTCATGAAGCCAATCGATATAGATGAATTGATCAGGGCTGTGGCCTATGTTGAAGAGGTCGTGAATCGGGAAGAAATGCTGAAGGACCGGGTACTCTCCTCAAGGTCTCCGAAAGTAGAGGGTAAGATCACCCTGCCCCAGCAGGACGGGTTCCAGGTGCTGGATGTGTCGGAAATTCTGTTTTGCAGGGCAGATGATAATTACACGGAGATCTATTTGTCGGAGAGGAAACTCCTGGTGAGTAAAACGCTTAAATATTTTGAAGACGCCCTTGCTGATTTCAACTTTGTCCGCATTCACAAATCCTTTCTGGTAAACATCAACGAAGTGGTCCGGTATAAAAAAGGAAAGGGGGGGAGTGTGGTTCTTTCCAATGGAAAGGAGCTCTCGGTGTCTGCTTCCAGGAAAAAGATATTACTTTCGCATTACGAATGAGTCGGATTGCCCGGTTCGCCCTGAATTTCAAAGTGAGAACATGATCATCAAAGCAGTTAAAGGAAAGTTGCCCGAGTTTGGAAAGGATTGTTTTTTTGCTGAAAATGCGACCGTTGTGGGCGATGTGGCGATGGGAGATGAATGCAGCATCTGGTTCAATGCAGTGGTGCGGGGAGATGTGCATTATATTCGGATGGGCAACAGGGTGAATGTACAGGATGGAGCTGTCATTCACTGTACCTATCAGAAGGCCCCGACAAACATTGGCAATAACGTATCCATAGGGCATAATGCCATTGTCCATGGGTGTACCATCGAGGATGATGTGCTGGTGGGGATGGGCAGCATCATTATGGACGACTGCGTGGTGGGATCGAACAGTATCATTGCTGCCGGGGCAGTGCTGACCAAGGGGACGATCGTACCTCCCGGCAGTGTGTATGCCGGCATGCCCGCGAGGAAGATCAAGGAGGTGAGCAGGGAATTGAGCGAAGGGGAAATCCGTCGGATTGCCAGTTCCTATGTAAAATATGCCGGATGGTTTAAGGAACCGGAATAGGATCGACCTGAAATACTTATTTTTGAAATCAAATTAAACCCGATTGAGGATGAAAGCATACGTATTCC
>NZ_JBFGBM010000122.1:0-8346 GCF_041567615.1 Muriicola sp. | reverse complement strand
GAGACGAGTAGCAACAACCTGGAGGAATTCAAGAGGCTGATCTCTGCCGTGATTCCCTATTCCGTGGCTGATGGACTCGCTGCTGTAAATTACGTTCGGGAACATGCAAAAGAATGGGGGTTAAGGGAGGACAGGATCGGTTTTATGGGCTTTTCCGCCGGGGGTGCCGTGACCATGGGGGTTGCTTACAACGCCACTCCTGAGTCGGAACCCGACTTTCTGGTCCCTGTCTATGCCTGGACCGATGCTATGCCCGTGCAGCCTGTCTCAGCGGATAAACCTCCCATGTTGGTCATCTGTGCCTCTGACGATCCCCTGGGTCTTGCCAGCGGCAGTATCGATTTGTATAATTCGTGGTACAATGCCAAACAAAATGCGGCCATCCATATGTATTCAAAAGGCGGACACGGTTTCGGGATGAGGCCTCAGGGCCTGCCTTCCGATTCCTGGATAGAACGGTTTTACGATTGGGGTATAGCTGAAGAACTGATAACCCCTCCTGGAAAATAAATGAATTCCCCGGTTCCAAAAAACCTCAGGCTCATAGCCTTCACGATCATTTTGTGTTCATGCATCGCATCGGGCAGATCGCAGGGAAAAGAGGATTTCACCGAGGAAGTGGCCCTGATCAGTCAGAAGTACAAAGCCCTTAAACAAAGTAAACAAAGGGCCGTGGTTTTTACGGGAAGTTCCAGTATCAGGCTGTGGAAGGAACTAGAGGAATCTTTTCCCGATCATCGAATCGTCAATGCGGGATTCGGGGGATCCCAAAGCAAAGATCTTTTGAGGTTTGTCAAACCACTCATTCTGGATTTTAGCCCTGAAAAGGTCTTTATTTATGAAGGGGATAATGACCTCGGTTACCGCAAATGTCCTTCCAGGGTGATGAGGAACACGAAAAAGATCCTGAGAAAGGTGTGGGAGGAATTTCCGGACACACGGTTTGTCCTGATCGCCGCCAAGCCCAGCCCTGAAAGATGGAGTTTAAAAAGGCGTTTCCAGAGGCTGAATCGCAAGTTGGAAAAATACGCCTCCCAATCAGACCGGGTCCAATTTGCGAACATCTGGAATGTGATGCTCAGGGACGATCAGGTAGATGAGAGCCTGTTTGAGGAGGACGGGTTGCATATGAATGAAAAAGGATATGCACTTTGGTACGAAGTGCTCAGCAAATACTTAAATTGACACGTATGAAATTGACTAAAGATTTATTATGGACAGGCCTGATCACCTTCTTTTTGTGCGTTGGTGCCTCTTGTGAAAATAAAAGGGAGGAAATCGACATGCCTTCCCTGGATCTAAGTAAGGAACACCTTATTCCCATTCCTTCAAAGATGGTGGCCTCGGGCAGCAGTTTTCGCCTCGATCAATTTACCCGCATTGTCACCCAGGGGGATGACGAGCGCCTTGAGGAAGTGGCTTCCTTCCTGGCGGAGAAGATCAGCCAAAAGGCAGGCATCCGGCCGGAGGTCAATCCGGAATCTGGAAAAGAAGGCGATCCGGTCATCTTTTTCCGTCAGCAAGGCGGAACGTCCTGGCCAAACCGGGAAGCGTACAGACTCTCTATTTTCAAGGATTCTATGGTCCTGGAGGCACCCTCGGCTGAAGCTGCCTTCAGGGGAGTACAGACCATCAGGCAGCTCATCCCTGAAGTCTCCAATGATACCCTGGCGGCACACCCGATCTGGCCTGTGGCTTCAGGTACTGTCGAAGACTATCCCAATTTTGGATTCAGGGGCTCTATGCTCGACGTGGCCCGCCATTTCTTCAGCGTGGAAGACGTCAAAAAATACATAGACCTGCTGGCGTATTACAAGATCAACGTCCTGCACCTCCACCTGACAGACGACCAGGGGTGGCGAATTGAGATCAAGGCCTGGCCGAAACTCACCGAAGTGGGGGGAAGTACCGAAGTGGGAGGCGAAGCTGGAGGATTTTTCACCCAGGACGATTACAAGGACATCGTGGCTTATGCCAACGCTCACTTTATGACGATTATCCCGGAGGTAGACATGCCCGGACACACCAATGCAGCCTCTGTTTCCTACCCTTTCCTGGATGGAACGGGCAAGCCCCTGAAACTTTACGAAGGAACCCGGGTGGGCTTTAGCACCTTCGATACCCGAAAGGATACGGTTTATGCCTTCCTGGATGATGTGGTGCGGGAGATCTCCGCCATCACACCTGGACCCTACTTCCACATTGGCGGGGATGAAAGCCATTCCACTGAGAAAGATGATTATATCTATTTTGTGAACAAGGTGGAAAAGATCGTCCAAAAGTACGGGAAAACCATGATCGGGTGGGATGAGATCGCCCAGGCCGATGTGGACCCTTCTTCCATTGCCCAGTTCTGGGCCGATGCGGAAAATGCAACCACCGCCGTCGAAAAGGGGATGAAGGTCATCCTGTCCCCCGCCAAAAAAGCCTACCTGGACATGCAGTACGATACTCTATCTAAACACGGCCTGCACTGGGCCGCCTACATCCCGGTAGATACCGCCTATATCTGGAACCCGGAGACTTACCTTCCCAATATTCCCAAGGACCGGATCCTTGGGGTGGAAGCCCCACTCTGGTCTGAGACGATCAGCAATATGCAGGAATTGGAGTATCTGGCTTTCCCCAGGGCGATAGGGTACGCTGAGCTCAGCTGGAGCCTTGAGGAGAACAGGGACTGGGAGGATTTCCGGGTAAGGCTTGCCAACCAGACCCCCTACCTGCAAATGATGGATGTTGCCTATTATCCTTCACCCAGGATAGACTGGGTAAAACCTCCTGAGAAATCGAGGGAGATCATCAAAGACTGATTTCAGAATACGAGATTTAACCAAGCCAAAAAATATGAAAAGGATATTCATTTTAGCCGCGCTGTTGATAGTCCAGATGGTTCATGGCCAAAGGGAACGGGATACCATCCCCAGGGCCGAAGTGTTCACCAGCATGCAAAGTGTGAACATAAATGGAAGAACCCTATACCTCACTGCCCAGGCGGGGACCTTCGAGGTTAGGGACGAACAGAACAAGCCCATTGCCCTCATGGGCCATACCTTTTATACAAAAGGAGACAAACGGGAGTCTGAAACGAGGAAAAGACCTATAGTCTTTGCTTATAACGGCGGTCCCGGATCTTCTTCCTACTGGCTCCATATGGGCATCCTCGGGCCTAAAAGGATCGTCGTGAACGACCCTGACTACACCCCGGCGTCTCCCTATCAGGTAGTCAATAACAATTTCTCCATCCTGGATGTGGCAGACCTGGTCATGATCGACCCTGTGGGAACCGGCCTGAGCGTGCCCCTGGGTAAGGCCGAATTCAAGGATTTCTGGGGAGTCGACCAGGATATCAGAAGCCTGGCCCTCTTTATCAGGCAGTTCCTGATCGCAAACGACAGGATGAATAGTCCCAAATACCTGCTGGGCGAAAGTTATGGCACATTCCGTAATGCGGGACTGATGAACCATCTGCTCAAGGACGGGATCGCCCTTAACGGGGTCGTCATGGTCTCAGCGGTTTTCGATCTGAGGACTCTCCTCTTTCCGCCAGAGGACGATCTACCTTACATCGTCCATTTCCCCACCTATGCAGCTACGGCCTGGTACCACGATATGATCCCGGAAAAACCTGTGGACCTCTATGCATTTTTGGATGAAGTCAGGACGTTCACCGAAGAAGAATACTCCCCCGCCCTCTTCAAAGGGGATAGGCTTACGGATGATGAGAAGAGTGAGATGGCCGGTAAGCTGGCCCGGTATACAGGGACGAAGGCAGACTATTGGATAAAGGCAAACCTCAGGGTCACCAACAGTGAATTCTTTGCGGAATTCCTCCGGGATAAAGGCGAGATCGTAGGGCGGTTAGACTCCCGTTTTACGGGTATCAACCAGGATCTGCTGGCACAGGAAGGAAGTCATGATCCCCAGAGCTCAGCCATTTCTCCTGCCTATACCGCCGGATTCCTGGATTATCTGTACCGGGACCTGAAGGTAGACAAGTCCCTGCATTACGCCACCTCAGCCTATGAGAGAGAAGGGTTTAAATGGGACTGGAAGCACGAGGGGAACGAACGCTGGGGAACACAGGCTGCGATCAATACGGGGGTCGACCTGGCCGAGGCTATGTCGAGGGATCCCAATGTGAAAGTGCTCATCCTGAACGGGATCTACGATATTGCCACGGTTTTCTACGGGGTGGAACACAGTATCAATCACCTGGGACTGACCCCGGAGATCAAGAAAAATATCATCATGAAGTATTACGAGGCCGGGCATATGATGTATACGCATCCACCGTCCATGGCCCAGTTCAAGAAGGATGTGGCGGATTTTATCAGGGATACTTCCCGATAATCGCAACCATGCTTTACATTCGGAATCACTCCTTGATGCCCGGAATACCCGTTGGTTTTTCGGATTGCCAGCTGAAAGGTGAAGCTTTCTTCTCTACCGGCCACACCTCATCCAGGGTTTCGGCATCGTAGACCGTGCCGTTCTTGATCACATGCGTTAGGGTATTGGTGTTCCTGAGATCCTCCAGGGGATCTTCACCCAGGATCAGGATATCGGCCAGCTTTCCCGCTTCGAGGGATCCGAGATCCTTCTCAAGTCCTATCGCCGTAGCCCCGTGGATCGTCGCTACTTTTAGGGCATCGTGATTTTTCATGCCCCCGCTGGCCACAGACCACAATTCCCAGTGGAATCCCAAACCCTGTAGCTGCCCGTGGCTGCCTATCCCGGCGAGCCCTCCTTCCCTGACCAGATCATCCATGAATTCGGCGTGTTTCATAAAGACGTGTTCCTCATCCATAAACCAACCCGGCCTCCTCCTGGATTTATTTGCCAGTTCTTCATAGGGGGTGAAATGCTGCAATTTCTCATCGTTCCACACATCTTCCTTGGCGTAGAAATAATTCTCTGCCCAGGGGCCTCCATAAGAGACCAGCAGAGTTGGCGTTACGGCCATTTGAGCCTCTGCAATGGATTTGACCACATCCCTGTAGATAGGATAGATCGGAAGGGAATGTTCATGTCCGGGATAACCATCCAGCAACTGGTTCATGTTCAACTTAAAATCGAGCCCCCCTTCTGTCGTCGGCATCAATTCGAGTTCCCTGGCGGCCATGATGATCCATTGCCTCTGTTGCCGGTTCCCGACCAGGTACATCTTGATGGTTTTTGTATGGTAATATTCACTGTATTGCTTCAATACGCGTTTGGCGTGGTCCAGGCTCTCTATCTTATACCTCCAGAATCCCACTCCGGGTCCTGTGCTGTATACTCGAGGGCCGTGCAGCATACCGACCTCAACCATGTCTGAATAGGTGAGGACATCCGTAGTGGCGGTCTGGGGATCCCGGGTGGTGGTCACCCCATAGGCCAGGTTGGCTGAGTACATCCATACCTGGTTTTTATGGATCCCCCAGATAGGCCACATATGGGCATGGGTGTCCACAAATCCCGGGGTGAGCGTTTTACCGCTTACATCGATTACCCTTGTATTTTTCGGTACCGCGACGGAACCTGTCGGCCCGAGCGCTTTGATCCGGTTGTTCTCGATCAGGATATCGCCGTTCTCAATGATCTCATCCCCTTTCATGGTGATGATCCTTCCCCCTTTTAACAGTAAATTCCCTTCAGGCATATACCGCCTGTATTTCACCTTGATCTTAAACTCTTCGGCTTCAAAGGCCTCACTTTCCTTCTCCTTGTCATTCCCGTTGGCCGTAGAATCTTTTTGCTTCTGAGCATCCGCGAGTTCTTTCTCCGCTTTCTTCGCTGCAGCCACACTGTCCCTGAACTGTTTTCCGGCCGCCAGGTCGTACCGGAAATGGCTGGCCCCGAGAGACCAGTGAACTTTCTTGCTGTCGTCGGACCAGGCCGGGAACTCTCCCCCCAGGGTGGTCAGCTTCACCGCCGGGAAGGCAGCTTTCTCAGGTTTGGCAACAGAGATAGTGGGGGTCTTCCCATACCTCGGGATCGTAACAGTATAGATATCGTTGTTGATCAATGCCAGGGCTGTGGCACCGTCAGGGGAGATCCTGATCTCCGTAGGCCTGGAGGCCTTGTCGTTGTCTTCCCTGCTGTCTTCCACCAAAGGCAAATAATGGGGATAGGTACCCTCCATGTGGTCCTTGTCAAAAATATCGCTTGATCCATAGGTCTCTATCCCCTTCAACTTCAAGAGCTCTTTTTCATCTGTCCCGTCCCAGCGAATGGATACCAGGCCTTTGGTAGAGTGGCTCAGGTAGATCCTGTCGTCAGCCTTCGTAAAATGCGGTTGTTCCCTCCCCTTGGATTTGTCTATGAATTGAACGGCACCTCCGTCTGCAGAGATCCAGACCAGGTCTTCCTGTGCTCCCCGGGCCCTGGGTCCCACGGCATCCGCGTAAGCCTGCGCGGTTCCTCTCTGGAAGGCGATCCGGTTCCCGGAATACGCCCATTGCGGGTTACTGTATACCCCAGCCCGCCGGGTAAGCTGTACCTGCCTGGGCCTTCCCTCCGCATTGACCTTAAAAAGGTGCCCCCCTCCGTCTTTCCAGGTCGTATACACCAACCACTTCCCATCCGGGGACCAGCTGGGCTGAGCCTCTGTAAAATCGTGGTCCGAAAGTCTTCTGGGAGTACCATCGGGAAGGTCCATAACATAAAGCCTGTTGAGGGCTGTAAATGCCAGTCTCTTGCCATCCGGAGAGGGCCTGGCATCCCGGATCTGTGTCACCAGGGCTTCAGGGGTATCCTCAATGGGATAGGAGAATTTCAATAGCGGCCCCAGATCGAGATCCAACTCCGCCGTGAACGGGATTTCCGAGGCTGTGTTGTTCGCGATATCAATGGAATAGAGCTTTCCTCCATAGGAAGTGAGCAGTTTTCTGCTGTCTGGGGTAAAGGACATGGCCGGGAGCACCCCCAAAGGCGCTATGGATTCCTGTTCGTCCCTCTGTACGGGATAGGCCAGCCATCGCTCCTTCCCTGAATTGAGGTCCCGCAGAACAAGTCCTGTTTTCTCTTCGTACCTGCTGCCGTAGACCAGCCAGTTCCCATCCGGAGACAAGGTGGGCGTAAAGGCAGAACCATAGCGAGAGGTGATCACCGCCATATCGCCATCCTCCATATCATAGGTCCCTATCTGGTATTGCGGTAACTGGGCGTTGTAATTCCAGGCGTTCTGTCGCTGGGAGAAATAGAGCAATTTCCCGTCCGGACTAATGGCCGGGTCGATGGTCTTGAGATTCTTGGGTTCAGCGATCAGGGCACTTCCCGAGCCTCCTTCCCGGTGATAGATGTGCATTTTGATATTCCGCCTCCCCTGGGCTGCTACGATATACTCCCCGTCCGGGGTCCATTCTGCAGCGAAGAAATTCTGGTTGTTTGCCTTGCTGACCTGCTTTTCCTCCTTATCCTCAAGCCGTAAGGTCCACAGATTGTCAGAACCGCTCTTGTCCGAAATAAAAACAATCGATTTTCCATCCGGGCTGAATCGGGGGTGGACATCATAGGCCATGCCCTGGGTGAGAGGCGTGGCCTTACCTCCCTGAATAGGCAGGGTATAGATATCTCCCATCAGGTCAAAGACAAGGGTTGTGCCGTCCGGACTTACGTCCAGGGAGATCCAGGTGCCTTCCGAGGTGGTGAACCTGATATTCCTTTCAGGTTCCAGAGGCAGTTCCTTGGTAGCCTTTTTGGTGGAATCCACAGGCTGTATGGAATCCTGAGCAATCGTGGGGAGTGTTGAAAGAATAAAGATTAGAGCGAAATGGAGGGATCGTGAATACCGACGTATCATCTGGAGTCTCAGTTTTGTTCAGACTCCTAATATAGAGATAATAATGAGAAATAATGGGGGCTATCCGGGACGACTGTCCTACTCCTCTTTTGCCGTTTCGGCTGCTTCGTCTGCTTCGAAATCCGTGATCCCGTGCTGGTGCAGGAGGTTATACCATTGGATCACCTTTTTGATGTCGCTGGGATAGACACGGTCCTCGTCGTAATTGGGAACTACTTCGAAAAAATATTCCTCCAGCTTGATTTTATCCTCTTTGTGACCTATGGAGGTTTTTCCCCCGTTCTCCTTCTCTTTGATCTTTTTGAAAACGGCCTTAAGAGGCAGTTCTTCCTCCAGGGTAAAGATAGCGATCTCAGAAAGCACGCTTACGTTGCTGGTCATCCCAACTGTGACCTTCTTCCCGTCTAGCAGGGACTCGGCCACAAAACCCGAGCGGGTTTGGGTCAGCAATTTAAACAGTCCCGGTTTTCCTCCGATGGATAAGATCTTGTCCAGACTCATTCAGTTCCTGATTTTAGGCGGCAAATATGAAAAATAATACGGAAAATCTCATCCTACCTTGT
>NZ_JBFGBM010000121.1:0-8351 GCF_041567615.1 Muriicola sp. | reverse complement strand
TGAGCAGGTGCTGCATAAGTACATTGCCGAGCTGGTCGACAGATATTGCAATTTTTAGCAAATATTCGCCCACTCCCGTAATCCCTCTCCTGAACAGATTGTGGAAAAGTCCATAGAGGAAACCCAGGGGACCTGTGATGACCAGAAGTATAAGGGAGATCAAAAAGAGCAACACTCCTATAAGAGGGTGGATCTTCTTATCAGGGGTTTCGGTTTTTTTCTTGCGTATCAAAGGCGGGGTCCTTTAATTTTTAGATTGAGGAGGGTCGGGTGGTCTCGGATTTAGCCAGTACCATATCACAAAGATAAGAGTGAGGCCGAAGAGGATTATTGCCAGGATATAAAACAGGCGGGACAGGGTAAGGAACTTCAAAAAGGGCAGGAGGACCAGGGGGGAAAGGAATTGTCCCAGGAACCAAAAGGTGGTCAGCCTTCCGATCTCTTTGCCGCGTACTTCCTGGGGTGCCAGGTGCATCACCCAGAGATTGGCGTTTGGGATCATAAGTCCCATCCCGAAGCCTGCCAACAGCATACCTAGGAGAACCATGGCGTAAGAATTCCCAAAGGCGATGGAGACAAAGGCCAGTGCCATCAGGAAATACCCCAGGGCGAAGATCTGCCTGAATCCTAGCATGTCCCTGATGCGGCTGTAGGAAAAGGAAGAAACCGCAGAGAAGAGCGTGCTGGCAGCAATAGCAACCCCGATCATGGCATTCTTTTCAATCCCTATCTCCTTGAGGTAAAACGGGATCTGAACCGGGATGATGAAGAAGATGATCCACATCAGCATTACGTTGGCGAAGATCAGCCAAATGATACGGGGAGATCGTATTCCTTTTACAGGTTCGGAAGCCTCTCGTTCCCGCTTTGGTTCTTTCAGGTGCAGGTAGGCTGCCGGCAGGATCAATAGGGAAAAGAAATAGAGGAGGAAGGGGACCCTCCATCCTATATCGGCCAGGAAGCCGCCCAGGGTAATAAAGAGAATCCCTGCCAGTGACATGACCGCGATTTGCAATCCCGCGAACTGTTGCCTGGACTTCCCCTGGTAATAATCGGCCACCAGGGTGGTGACGATCGTCATGGAAATTCCGACCGAGATCCCCAGCAGGGCACGCCCGGCCAGGATCCCGTAAAGGTCCTTAAGCCAGTATCCCGAAGTACCTCCAATGGCGTACAGGACCAGGGCAATACCCAGTAATTTGAGCCGGCCCGTCCGGTCGATGATGATCCCTGCAACGATAGCGCTCAGGGCGATGAACAGGCCCGGGAAGGACAGGGATAATTTTACCAATCCCTCACTGTTTGGGATGTGGGCAAAGGATCGTGTCATGTCGGGCAGGGAAGCCGAGATGGTGATCATCGACATGATGGTGAGGCTGCTCACCAGCAGCAATGTCGCTTTGACCTGCCAGGATTGGGTGTTCATATAGGGTATTCCTTTGTTTATGAAGGGGAAGTCGTATCAGGCCATTTCACCTTTCATCAGTTTAGGGAGCATTTGCTTGAAATTCTCCTTCTTGTTTAAATGCGGAAGATCCTCCTTAGGTTCCTCGACACCCAGGAATTGGCAGAGCGGGGCCCAGCCATCCCGGACATCATAGACCAGCAATTTTTCCTCAGGCACATATCGTTTTACCTCGGCCAGGTGGCCCTCCCATACTTTTTTAGCATGAGCCTTGTCTTCGAACTGACCGCTCATCTCCCCCGCGAAAAAGATCTTCTTAAAGAATTTAATGCACTTCACAACCCTCCTGGCTCTCTTGCTAAACAAGAGTTTGCCCATCATCTTAAGCTTTTCTCCCGGGGTCTGTGGCCCGGCGCGGAATACTGTGCTGTCTACACTTCGGTACCAGTCTTCAAAATCCCTGATTGTGAGGATCACCCGGGCCTCGGGGTAGCGTTTCATATGCTCTTTATACCAGGGATAACCTGGGAAGTCTACTGTGGCATCGTAACCATTATAAAGACCGTCCCAATCTGTATCGCCGGTCTCAGACAAGGTCTTCCAGTAGTGCAAATTGTGAGGGTTTACCAGGAGTTCCTTCATGTGGTAAACATGGTTGAAACCCAACATTTCCAATGATTGTTTGAGTGTTGTGGTTCCCGTTCTGGGGAATCCTGCTCCTATGATTTTAATAGACATATCTGTTGGTTTTAATTGGTTTACATTATTGATTGGGTTGTTCCGTGTCCGGTGGAATTTCAAGGACAAAAGGTTCCGGCTGAGGTTCCAGGGGGGACAAGGTCTTTCCGGCAAAAGCAGGGTGGTCCTGGGGATAGAGGGTAGCCCTGAAGAGACCGAAGATAAAAGGGCCCGTGGGTTGGGCCGGTGATCCGTCCGGCAAGGTGTAATCATACTTATAAGGGGTCCAGTACTCCCATACCAGCTTTCCTTCGTCATCCACTTCGATGAGCCTTCCCTGCATGCCCTGGGTGATGAATGTATGTCCGTTCTTCAACCGATGGGCCCCTGAAATAAAGGCAGAATAGAGGGAATAAAGATCCGGAGCAGTATAGCTCCAGTCGGGTTCCCCGGGCCCGAAGGTCCCGTCTTCCCCGGGCTCGTAAACACCTGCCTTCTTTGACGGAATGGACCATTCATAGATCGCAGAATAGTTACCTACATCCCCTATCGCCACATTCATCGCAGGGGATGGGTTGCCGGCCAGGGAGGCCCACATATTAGGAAGTTTGTTATCGGGATGGGGAATATCGTTGTTGTAGACCATGAGGTTGCCCGCCCCGGGATACCCCTCAGGGATCCATTTGCTGTCGTGCTGCCCGAAGAGTTTCTGGTCTTCTTCCGCACCCTTGCCATAATTGGCCGGATTGCCCCATCGGTAGAGCAGATCCCCTCCGTGGCCCCATCGACCCCCGGAATCGCTTTTTGCCTGCTCGCTTGTGGTACTGTGATCGATCACAAAGACCTCCCCGTACCCCGGCACACTGATCACGATCTGATCCAGATCGGGGTTGTAGGAAACCGCATTCGTGTGGGTGACGTCGGAACCCCGGTTGTCAACAGTGGCATTAGAGGTCAGGAAACCCATTTGCTTCATCTGATCGAGCCGTTCCTGGGTCATCGGAGAGCCCACTTCATCACTCTGTATGTTGATATTGAGTTTCCTCGGGTGGTCAGAAACCACCCCGTAATTCTTTTTTGAAGCGTCGAAATCCTGGATGAGGTGATCCTGCATCCGCCACTCCCAGACGATCTTTCCTCCTTCCGGTCGGGTAGGCTCTATTTCGATGATCTTATCGAGCCATATCCCCGCTTTGGGGACATGTTTAGGATCCATGCCCGCCTCTATAGCTTCCTCCTCGCTCAGGGCGTCGTAGGAGATCGCCAGGATATGACCGTTGGGCATGATCTCTATATCGTGGTGGGTAAGGTAGGTATCGCTGTGATAGGAAAAATCCCAAACGAGATTCCCCTCCCAGTCGTATTCTCTGATCCTCCCGGACTGGCCCCCGGCAGCGAAGGTGGTAAAGTCCTCATCCCTTTCCATCCGGATGAGATGGCCATTGGGCTGCAGGTATGAATTCATGGAATTGAGGTCCGATTGCCATTTATGAACCACTTCTCCCTGTTTGTCGACCAGAAAGGTGTAGGTGCTGGTCGGGGGTTCGTAGAGGACGTACCCTTCCGTATCTTCTTCAGAATCGTAGATCAGGCCGCGATCGGCAAGAGCCCCGGACATGCTGCGAACATCCTCCGGCTTCCATTCCCGGACTTCGAGGGCGGCTACTTCAGCCTTGGGAGGAGCATCAGATTTACAGGAGAAAAGGGATAGGAGGAGTAGCGAACAAGCGAAAAAATTTGTTCTCATGATGGTTTAGGTTGGTCAGTAAGGAAAGATACGCTTTTTTCCTGTATCCGTATAAAAAATAAGCAGGAGGGGAAACAGGTCAGACGGCCTTCTGTACCACTTCAAAAACCTTGGCGCCGTCACATTTCAGGGTTTTGGAAGGGTACTTCAGGATCAGGGCATAGTCATGGGTTGCCATCAGGATAGTGCGCCCTGTCTTGTTGATCTCCTGCAGGACCTTCATCACTTCCACACTGGTCTGAGGATCGAGGTTCCCGGTGGGTTCATCCGCAAGGATGAGTTCCGGATCGTTCAGCAGGGCCCTGGCTATGGCCACCCTTTGCTGTTCGCCCCCCGAGAGCTCGTGTGGGAACTTGAATCCCTTGGTCTTCATCCCGACCTTTTCCAGAACCTCCTCAATCCGCGCATTCATCAGGGCCGGGTCTTTCCATCCCGTTGCCTTCAGGACAAAGAGCAGGTTTTTTTGGATATTGCGGTCTGGCAGGAGTTTAAAATCCTGGAAAACCACCCCGAGTTTCCTCCTGAGGTACGGAATATCCTTTTCCTCCATCGTCTTCAGGTTAAACCCTACCACCCTTCCGTGGCCCTGTTTCAGGGGCAGATCTGCATAAAGGGTCTTCATGAAACTGCTCTTCCCACTGCCTGTCTTCCCGATGAGGTACACAAATTCCCCCTTCATCACCTCGAGGTTGATATCCTTCAGGACCAGGTTTTCTTTCTGGTATACGGCCACTTCTTTCAGGGTCAAGACAGGTTCTTCCATAGGCGATTTATGTTGATATAAAAGTAATAAGTTCTGCAGGATAAAAGGGGAGGGCGATTTAAAAAACTTTTTCTTTGATCGGATTATACTGCCGTCGGTTATTTGCCGTTACTATGTCAAACACGGTAATTCTCAAGAGCTCTAGAACACTATGCGAATGAAAAAGACTGCCATAACCCTGGTGGCCCTTGGGCTGCTGCTCACTGTCCGAGCCCAGGAATCCGGGATCTACACAGACGAAGACAGGATGTTCCGGGAGGCTCTGGAACTCTACAACAACCGCCAGTACCAGGCTGCTCAGACCTTATTCGAAAAGGTGGGTGCCAGTACGGAAAACGAGACCACTGCGGCCAATAGTGCTTACTATGCAGCCAATGCGGCTGTGAGGCTCAATCAGGTTGGGGCAGACAGGCTCATGGAAGAATTTGTGGAGAATTACCCAACCTCCACTAAAAGAGATGCCGCGTACCTTGATGTGGCGGATTACTATTTCGAAAACGGGAAATACCCCTATGCCCTCAAATGGTATGAGAAAGTAGAGCCCGGCCTCGTTCCCTTTAAGGACAGGGACCGCTTTCATTTCAATTTGGGGTATTCTCTGTACTCAGCCAAAAAGCCCGCAGAGGCCAAGACCTATTTCAACAGGGTGTTGAATTCTGAAAAGTACGGACCCCAGGCAAAGTATTACCTCGGTTTTATCGCTTACCAGCAGGACGATTACGAGGGGGCAACCCGTCAGTTCGACCAGATCACGGACCAGGAACTGCTCGATGAAAAACTCTCTTATTTTCAGGCCGACCTGAATTTTAAACTCGGGAATTTCGAGGAGGCTATCGCTCTTGCCAAAAAACAACTTCCGGTGTCAGACAGGCAGGAAGTATCCGAACTCCACAAGATCATAGGGGAGAGTTATTTCAACCTCAAGCAATACGCAGAGGCTATTCCTCACCTTGAATCCTACAGGGGGAAACGCGGTAAATGGAACAACACGGATTTTTACCAGCTCGGGTATTGCTACTACCAGCAGGGGGACTACGCCAATGCCATCCTGCAATTCAACAAGATCATAGGGGGAAAGGATCCCGTGGCCCAAAATGCTTATTACCACCTCGCCGAGTGTTATCTCAAACTCGACAAGAAACAGGAGGCGCTCAATGCCTTCCGCAATGCATCCCAGATGGATTTCTCGGCAGAGATTCGGAAAGATGCCCTCCTCAATTACGCCAGGTTGAGCTACGAGATCGGCAATGCGTATGAACCCGTGACTGATGTGCTGCTAGCCTACCTGGAGCAATATCCAAGGGATGAGTACAGCAATGAGATTCAGGATTTGCTGGTCGATTCTTACCTGACCTCAAGAAATTTTAAGGGGGCTTTGGAACTGCTCGATGTAAACAGGAATTACGCGAACAAATCGACCTATCAAAAAGTCGCTTTTTTTCGCGGGATGGAACTCTTTACGGAAGGGGATTACACGGAGGCGGTGGATGTGCTTGAGAGGGCTGTCCGGACTGATGCTGATGCGATTTTCACGGCCAGAGCCCGATACTGGAAAGCGGAAGCGGAGTACCTGCTCAACCGATTTGACCAGGCCCTGGTGGATTTTATACAATTCCAGCAGAGCAGGGTGGCTGCCAATACCCCTGAATACAAGGAACTGGATTACAACCTCGCCTACACCTATTTTAAACTTAAGGACTACAATTCTGCCATTCCGTATTTCCGGAATTTCGAGAACCGGAACGCAGGGGATCCCAAAGGGCAGGATGCCGTGGTCAGGCTGGGGGACTGTTATTTTGTGAACCGGGAATACGATCCAGCGATAAGGGCTTATTCGCGTTATATTTCTGCCAACGGACAGGAACAGGACTACGCGGCTTTCCAAAAATCGATCAGTTATGGTTTTATGGGCCGGAACGATACCAAAATCTCAGAACTAAACGACTTCAGATCCCGATATCCCTCATCAACCCTCAACGACGATGTTCTCTTCGAACTGGGCAATACCTACGTTCGGGAGAACCGGGAACAAGAAGGGCTCAGGGCCTATGCCGAGCTGGTAGATACCTATGGGGGCAGCAAGCTGGTGCCGGAGGCCATGCTGAGACAGGGACTGGTACACTACAATGCCAACAGGAATGAGGAAGCTCTGAAGCAATTCAGGGCTGTGGTCAGCAAATTTCCCGGATCCGAGGAGGCCTCTCAGGCTGTGAACACCGCTAAACTGGTCTATATGGACATGGGACGGGTGAATGAATACGCCGCCTGGGTGAAAAATCTGGATTTTGTGGAAGTGTCCGACTCCGAGCTGGACAATGCCACTTACGAGTCTGCCGAACAGCAAAACCTGGAGAATCGCACCGAGGCTGCCATCAGGGGATTTGAGAATTACATCAGGGATTTTCCTTCCGGCCGCCATATAGTCGATGCGCGTTTCAAACTGGCGCAGTTGTACTTCTCACAGGGCAAAGGTGATAAGGCCCTGTCCCATTACCGATACGTGGCAGACCGGGGAGGCAGCGAATACAAGGAACAGGCATTGGCAAGGACTTGCGAACTGCTACTGGCCCAGGGAGATAATTCTATGGCCATGAAGTACCTCGGGCAACTCGAGACTTCGGCAGACATCCCGCAAAACCGTACCTATGCACGTCAGAACCTGATGCGGTTATACTACGGTCAGCAGGACTACCAGAAAACACTCCTCTACGCAGACAAGGTGCTGGCGGCGGATGGGATCGATGACCGGATCAGGAGTGATGCCCAGGTCATGATCGCCAGGTCGGCCATAAAGACGGGAGATGAGGCCAAGGCAGAGGAAGCCTACGGGCGGGTACTGAAGATCGCAACGGGAATACTCGCTGCAGAGGCCCTTTACCACGACGCCTATTTCAAACAAAAACGAGGCGCCCTGGAGGCCAGCAACACGGCTGTACAAAAACTCGCCCGTGAATACTCCATCTACAAAGAATGGGGAGGGAAGGGTTTGATCGTGATGGCCCAGAATTTCTACGCTTTGGGTGATGCCTTTCAGGCGACCTATATCCTGGAAAGTGTGATCGACAACTTCTCCCAGTTTCCCGAGATCCAGTCCAGCGCAAGGAAAGAATTGAGTTCGATCAAGGCCCGGGAAGCCGAGAAGAACGCCTCTGTAAACCCTGATGAGAATTAAAAAACCCATGAGCAGTATGGCCAGAAAAAGTCTTTTAGCCTTGAGCATATCGATCGGTATATTCCTGGGGGCCTATGCCCAGGAAAGGGATCTGGGAACGGAGACCGTTACCGTGGTAAAGTCGTATTCCCCCTCCATATCGGATGCCTTCAAGATCAGATCCCTACCCGTGATGAACGATTCGATCATCCTCTCCAAAAAGAAGATACAGTACAGCATATTTTCCGTTCCCGTAGCCTCCACCTTTGTTCCCGCCAAGGGAAAGGCGGCCGCCGTTCAAAAATCAGCCCCGGAAAAACTATACAATTCGTCTCTGTCCTTTGGCCTGGGCAATTTCAACAATGCCCTCCTGGATTTTTATACCAGCAGGGACATTGACAGGGGGAACCAGCGGATAGATATAGGCCTGAACCATTTCTCGTCCCGGGGCGACCTGGATTTCACGCCTTTGGATACGGATTTTTACAATACGGCCCTGACAGCATCCTATTCCGGAAAGGGGCGTAATGGTAGTTGGGGGATTTCGGCCGGGGGCAGCCACCGTCTGTACAACTGGTATGGGATCCCTGAAGGAGTCTTTGACCAG
>NZ_JBFGBM010000120.1:0-8455 GCF_041567615.1 Muriicola sp. | reverse complement strand
GACTGGCCCCTGAATGTGGAAGTGGGCCTTATCGGGTCCTGTACGAACTCTTCCTATGAGGACATCTCACGGGCTGCTTCCCTTGCCAAGCAGGTGTCTGATAAGAAACTCAAGACCAAGTCGAAATTTACCATTACCCCGGGTTCTGAGATGGTGCGTTATACCATAGAGCGGGACGGCTTCATCAAGACCTTCAACGACATAGGGGCCACCGTATTTGCCAATGCATGCGGCCCCTGCATCGGGATGTGGGACCGTTATGGCGACAAAGCTGCCACCGGACCCAGGAATACCATCGTACATTCCTTCAACAGGAATTTTGCCAAAAGGGCTGATGGTAATCCGAATACCCTGGCATTTGTGGGATCCCCGGAGCTGGTGACGGCCATCGCCATTTCAGGCAGGCTCGATTTCAACCCTATTACAGACACCCTGATCAACGAGGAGGGACAGGAAGTTAAGCTGGACGAACCGAGGGGTTATGAATTGCCCCCGGAAGGATTTGCCGTGGAAGATGCCGGGTATATCGCTCCCAGGAAAGACGGAAGCTCCGTGGAGGTCAAAGTGGCATCGGATTCAGAAAGGCTGCAGTTGCTCGCACCATTTACGCCCATCACCAACGAAAGCCTGAAGGGGATGAAACTCCTGATCAAGGCATTCGGCAAGTGTACCACAGACCATATCTCCATGGCCGGGCCCTGGTTGAGGTACCGAGGGCATTTGGACAACATTTCCAACAACACCCTGATCGGGGCGGTAAATGCCTTTAACAAAAAGACCAATTTTGTTAAAAACCAGCTGACAGGGGAGTACGGGGGAGTTCCTGATACACAGAGGGTATACAAGGCCAAAGGGATCAAAACCATCGTTGTGGGAGATCACAATTACGGAGAAGGTTCTTCCCGAGAGCACGCTGCCATGCAGCCCAGGCACTTGGGTGTTGCGGCTGTGCTGGTGAAGTCCTTTGCCAGGATCCATGAGACCAACCTCAAAAAGCAGGGGATGCTCGCCCTTACCTTTGCCAATGAGAATGATTACGATAAGATACAGGAAGACGACACCTTCAATTTTATCGACATCGACAAATTTGCACCCGATGTTCCCCTGACCATAGAGGTAGTACATACAGACGGATCCAAGGACCTGATCAAGGCGAATCATTCCTACAATGCGCAGCAGATCGCATGGTTCCGGGAAGGATCGGCCCTGAATATGATCAAAAAAGAAAATGCGGCTTGAGCCAAAAGGTCAGTATTATAGAGTTTAACCGGAAACATAGGTAACCCGATCAAGTCGCGTATTCATGGCCATTAAGAAAAAGACGATTTTCAATATCCTGCTGATCGTCCTGGTGCTTTCCTTTTTTGTGACACCCCTGGGATATCACAGCAAGATCCTCCTGAACCGACTGTTCGCTGGTACGCCTGATGTCATCCCGGAAAACGACAGGGTGGCGATCGCCGACTACGAATGGACATTAAAAGATGAGCAATGGGATTTCTTCAGTTTTGAGCGGTCTAAGGGAAAGGTGGTCTTTATCAATTTTTGGGCTTCCTGGCGTCTTCCCAGTGCAGCAGAACTGAAAAGCATTCAAAAGCTTTACGATCGATTTAAAGGGCAGGTCGATTTCTATATCATTACCGATGAGGAACGGGAACCGGTCAAAGAGTTCATGGAGGAGAACGACCTTTATTTTCCCGTGACCTACCTGATCATTGGGGAGAAATCTCCCCTGCAGGTCATGGAACCCCCGGCTACCTATATTTTGGATAAGCAGGGAAATATCGTAGTTAAACGGGATGGAATAGGCGATTGGGATAGTACGAAGATAGTCGGCCTCATTAATAAGCTGTTGGAATGAGATGAAAAAGGTAACGCCATACATATTCGGGATCCTGATCATAGGTCTGATTGCAGGTATAGTCTTCTTCAAGCCCATTAAATTTTATACGATCAAATACACGAACCGATTATTTTCGGAGAACACGGTTCCGGTGGAGAAGAGGAAAAATGAAACCGTGGAAGTATTTGACTGGTCGCTTAAAGAATATGGAGGGGACGCCGTTAACTTTGAAACATTCAGGGGAGATGTGGTTCTCATCAATTTTTGGGCCACCTGGTGTCCGCCCTGTATCAAGGAGATGCCTTCCCTGCGGGATGTATACGACTCCTACGGGGACAGGGTCCGATTCCTCTTTGTTGCCCGGGATAAGGAGAAGAACGTAACCCGGTTCATGGATAAAAAAGGATACGATCTCCCAGTATACTTTGAGAACGGCATTACTCCAAAGCTCTTTTACAACCCCAGTCTCCCAACTACCTTTATCATTGACAGGGAGGGAAAAGTGGTGATGGCTAAATCCGGGGAGTATAATTGGAATGGTGCCGATGTGCGGAAATTGCTGGATAGCCTGCTTTCCAAATAGGAGCCCCGTGCAGATCACAACCCTTACCTTCTTCAGATACAAGACGCTATTCAATAAGATCTGGGCATTCGGTATGATGCAGTTTGCCCATTCGAGCCTTAGCAGGGTGGAAGGACAGACTTTCTACAAACTGCTCGGTAGCGGCAAGGCAGGATTTAACCCCATGCCCGACTGGACGGTTTATGCCCTCCTGCAGGTATGGGAAAACCAGGAAAGCGCAGACCGTTTCTTTGCGGATTCCGGGCTCATGGTCAGGTACCGTAAAAAGAGTGACGAACACTGGGTCCTTTATATGAAGAACAAGATGTCCAGGGGTCGGTGGGCGGGTAAAATGCCCTTTTCACCACATCCGGCGACCTCTGAGGATATTCCTTATGTAGCAGCTATAACCCGGGCCACGATAAAATTCAAATTCCTTAGAAAATTCTGGAAGAGTGTACCTGCATCCCAGCGTCCTCTGAAGGATAATCCCGGACTCCTTTTTACCAAAGGGATAGGAGAGGTGCCCTTCCTGCAGATGGCGACCTTCAGCTTGTGGAAAGACCAGCCGTCCCTAGATGCCTTTGCCTACAGAAGCAGGGAACACATCAAGGTTATAGGGGACACCCGGAAATTGGGTTGGTACCGTGAAGAATTGTTCTCCAGGTTTCAGCCTTATCGATACGAGGGCAGCTGGAAAGGTGCAGATCTAAGGACGCTGGATATAAACCTGCCGGATCAGAACCAGAGATAAAAGTATAGAAAAAAGAACAGTTGGGCTGCGTACAGATGGGCAGAGAACTTCAGGTCGCCCGCGATTTTCAGCCATCGGATGACCCCCTGGAAGATCAGGGCCAATCCCAGCCAGCTCCAGTAATTCCACAAGGGTGGGATACCGTCCTCAAATTCCCAGAAATCAAAGCGGGGCGCAGTCTGCTCCATAAAATAATCGAGTACAAGCATCAACAGGGCTGCGAATGAGACCTGTAGGATCCGGTTGGATAAGACGTATTGTGCAATGCTTGCGGTGATAAAACTCAGCAGCGCCCAGTTGATCCCGATGAGAATGGGAACCCCATCGATTTTGGGTCCCAGGTTGGTACCGTAGGCATAAGATCCAAAGAGGATCCCATAGTGAACCCCAATCCATTCTGCCAGCATTCCCAGGATCCACAAAGTGATAAATGTGACAATCTTTTTAAGGTTGTCTACAGGGAACGCCAGAAAGAGCAGAAAGGTGGAAATCAGGAGATTAATAGGGGTCTTGGAAACAAACCAAGTCTCAAAACCCACACTGATACCGATCAGGGCTGAGATATGGAAGATCCAGATGACCCAAATGGCCCATTGTATATTCTTTATTTCAGGCATTTTCTTTTATTAGGACAGGTTGAGGTACCAAATCTGAGACGATCCTAGCCGAAAGCAGGCACAGGGGTATGCCCCCGCCAGGGTGTACTGAACCCCCACAAAAATAAAGGTTTTCAAGTCGCCTCGAGAAATTGGGGTGCCTCAGAAAGGCAGCGAATTTGGAATTGCTCGCAGCCCCGTACAGGGCGCCCCTGTAAGAACTTGTATTGTTCTCGATACCTATGGGATCCAGGATGTGTTCAGTGACGATCCTGGATTCTATGTCCCTTCCCAGGCATTTTTCCAATTTACGGAGGATCTGCTTCCTGGCACGCATTTTAAGGGTTTGCCAATCCTGCCCGTAGTTTCCCGGGGCGTTGATCATGACGAACCAGTTTTCGGACCCTTTGGGAGCGTCGCCAGGCACATCCTTGGAGGTAATGTTAACATATACAGTAGGATCTTCAAAAAGGCTCTTATCTTCGAAGATGGCTTTGAATTCCCCGGGATAATCCTTGCTGAAGAAAATATTGTGGAGGTCGAGTTCCTCAAACGCTCCCTCTATCCCCCAATAAAATATAAGGGCTGAACTGGATCTCTCCTGTGCAAGCGTTTTTTTGGGATGGGGAAGATGGGGTAAAAGCTTTGTATAGGTGGGGTAAATATCCATATTCGATATCACGATATCCCCGGAATGCGATGCTTCACTGGTCATAATACCCACAGCGCGGTCCTTTTCGGTAAGAATTTGTTTCACCTCCCTTTCGAAAAAGAAATTGACACCGACCTCACGGGCCAGTTCGTACAGGCTCTGGCTGATCCTGTGCATCCCCCCTTCGGGAATAAAGGTGCCGTAATGCATTTCGAGGTGAGGGATCAGGGACATGATCCCGGGGGTCCTGTAGGGCGAAGAACCGTTGTAAGTGGCATAGCGATTAAAGAGTTGAACGAGCTTCGGATTCCTGAACCTTCGTGAATTTACCATATTCAGGGAAGTATTCAGGTCCAGGCTACCGAGCCTGGCAATCGCCTTCAGGGTATCCCGTGAGAGGTAGGTGCTCGCCTTGTGCAGGGATTTTTCCAGGAAGATACCAGCCGTAAGATCGTATTTTCTCCGGTTACCTTCGAGATAAGATTCGAGGTTTGCCATATCCTCCCCAAAAGCAGCAGCAGCATCACGAACAAAGGAATCCTTATCGGCTTTGGCTGAGAAGCGGGCACCGTCCTCCCAGAAATAATTACAAATGGTCTCTTTTCGGAAATACCGGAAGAATTTGTCGGGCTCTTTCCCGTGCAGTTCAAAGAGTTCATCCACAAAGTGTGGCATGGTAAAGAGAGAAGGACCCAGGTCGAACCGAAAACCATCCTTTTCAATGGCGTGAAGTTTGCCACCGGCATAGGGATTTTTCTCATAGACGTCTACGTCGTACCCGAGATTTCTGATCCTCAGAGCAGATGCCAGGCCTGCAATCCCCGAGCCGATAACGATGGCCTTGGGCATAGGCCTTATTTCTTGAAGTATTTCAAAGGTACCCAGAGCATGCCGAAACATTCTCCGTCTTCTTTCCCCAGGTGCTTGTGGTGGATCTTATGCGCTCTTCTCACCCCTCTGGCGTACCAGTTATTGGCATTCCGGAACAGCTTGAAACGCTGGTGGATAAAAATATCGTGAACCAGGAAATAAGCAGCCCCATAGGCCATGATCCCAAAACCAATAGGATATCCATACCAGAAGGAGGTTTCCCCCGCAAGTATGATAAAGGACATACTCATCACGGCATAGAAAATAAAGAAGGCGTCATTCCTCTCGAACCACGAATCGTGGTCCTTGCGGTGATGGTCTTTGTGCAGGCTCCAGAGAAAACCGTGCATCACGTATTTATGGGTAAACCACGCCATGAATTCCATGATGCAAAAGGTGGTCAAAAAAATCAGGATCCAAAGTGCGATCTGCATGGTGATAAAATTATACCAGGTTCAATTTATAGTTTACATAGGAGGTGGCCAGCAATCCGAATTTCTGATAATTCGGTACACGGATCCGGGCGTTCTTGATCTGCAGGGAAGGTGTCTTTTGGAGTTTTCTCAGTAACTGATAGTAGTACTTGTAGGCCGTGTACACTCCAAATTTAGCCTCATTGGGGAGTTTGGCAATTCCTTCATACCCTTTCCTGAAGTCTTCCCTTATCTCTTCTACGATCCTCTGTTTGGAAGCTTCATCGAGTTGCAGGAGATTGGTGTTGGGAAAATACGACCTGTTGAGGTCTTCGTAATCCGCTTTCAGATCCCTGAGGAAATTAACCTTCTGGAATGCCGATCCCAGCGCCATGGCCGAATCTTTCAGGACTTCATACGGGCGGTCGTCCCCGTTGACAAAGACCCGGAGGCACATAAGGCCGACCACGTCTGCAGAACCGTAGATGTACTCCTTGAATTCGGCATGGGTGGCATATACCTGTTTGTCGAGGTCCATCCTCATACTCTTCATAAAGGCATCCACAAGATGCCGGGGGATCCCATAGCGATGATACGTGTGCTGAAATGCATTCAGAATGGGATTCAGGCTGATCCTATCAGCCAGGCTGTCCTCAAGATCTTTTTGGAAGGCATTGAACAATTTTTCTTTGTCGTAGTCGTGAAAGGTGTCCACGATCTCGTCTGCAAAGCGGACAAAGCCGTAAATGTTGTAAATATCTTTTCGGATGGACGGGGCCAGCATTTTGGTGGCCAGTGCAAATGAGGTGCTATACGACTCCGTCACGGTCTTGCTGCACTCAAATGAAACTTTGTCGAAAATAGACTTCATAGCAATGTTTATTTTTTCTGAGTGATAAGTTCGGAAACCAGTTTACCCGAAATCAGGGAGGGTGGGACTCCCGGGCCCGGAACCGTCAGTTGCCCGGTAAAATAAAGGTCCTTCACTTTCTTGCTCCTCAGGCCGGGCCTGAGGAATGCCGTTTGCAACAAGGTATTGGCCATTCCATAGGCATTTCCCTTATAGGAATTGTACTGTTCCTTGAAATCTTTTACACAAAAGGACTCTTTAAATATAATATTATTTTCGATGCTTTGGCCTGTACGCTCTTCAAGGCGCCTGATGACGATATCAAAATATTGCTCCCTGAGTTCCGGGGTGTCTTCCAGGTCGGGGGCTATCGGAATGAGGAAAAATCCCGTCTCACAGCCGTCGGGTGCCATGCTTTGGTCTGTGACTGAAGGAAAGTTTACATAGAACAAGGGTTCTGTGGGCCATTTAGGCCGGTCGTAGATTTCCTCTGCATGTCTTTCAAAATCGGTGTCAAAGAACAGGTTGTGGTGTTCCACATTCTTCAATTTCCTGTCGAATCCCACATAGAACAGCAGGGAAGAGGGGGCAAAGGTCTTCTTGTTCCAATAGTCTTCCGAAAACTGCCGGTACCGGGGCTCCAGCAGCGTCTCCGAATGATGGTAATCTGCTCCTGAAAGGACGAAATCAGCCTCAATAGTTTTCCCACCTGCTTCGATCCCGGTCGCTTTCCCATCTTTGACCAGGATCTTGCTCACGGTCTGCCCCGTGTGTATTTTTACACCCAGTTCCTCGGCCAGTGACTTCATACCCTCGATGATCTTGTACATACCTCCTCTCGGATGCCAGGTTCCCAGTCCGAAGTCGGCATAATTCATAAAGCTGTAATAGGAAGGAGTTTTACTGGGCTTAGCTCCCAGGAACAAGACAGGGAATTCCAGGGTGGAGATGAGCTTGGGGTTTTTGAACTGTTTCCGGACCTGCCCGCTAATGGTTTTAAAAAACTGGTCGACCCTCATAGCTGTTTCCTTGGTTACGAGTTCAAAGGGGGAGAGACCGGGTCTGTACACGATATTATTAATAGCGATGTCGTAGTTCTCCTGGGCCTTGGAGATGAATTTGCGCAGGTGTCCCGAACTTCCGGGCTCGATGCGTTCAAATTCTTCGCATATCTTGTCCATGCTGTCACCCACGGTGATCACATCGTCAGAAAAGAAGATCTTGTAGGCCGGATCCAGCTTATCCAATTGGTAATAGTCTGATGTGCTCTTTCCAAAATCGTTAAAAAAGCGCTCAAAAATATCCGGCATCCAGTACCAGCTCGGGCCTATATCGAAGGTAAATCCGTTTCTGATCAATTGTCGGGCTCTGCCCCCTACGGTTGCGTTCTTTTCATAGATCTCTACATCAAAACCTGCCTTGGCCAGATAGGAGGAAGCAGATAGGGAGGAAAACCCTGAACCGATGATGACAACTTTTTTACTCATAAGAGGTAAGCATAGGCGTAGCCCTAGAGGGCGGCAGATAAGTGTTCCACGGATTCAAAGGATCGGATATGACCGGGCAGTTTGTCCTTCGTGAGATACTGGGTCTGCCTGCCCAGGATCCAAAGTTTGGAAACTCCGTTCGGACTTAGGATTCGGTTGAAATCTTCAATATACTGTTGCAAACCGTCCTTGGTGGGAATTACCGTAAAGTAGGAGAGAAAATGAAGATTGTTGTAGTATTTCTGCAGGTCGGTAAGGCTTTCCAGGGGCATAGTCTGGCCCAGGTAGATCGTTTTGTATCCCCTTAGCAATAATTCGTAGTTCACGAACAGCAATCCTATTTCATGGATCTCGTTCTCAGGCAGGAAGAGTACAAAGACCTTATCCTCTCGCGTAGGTTCCATCTCCTGAATCTTTTCTGTGCTGAT
>NZ_JBFGBM010000119.1:0-8489 GCF_041567615.1 Muriicola sp. | reverse complement strand
TCCGTTGGCACCAGATTCATATAATATTCAAGGGAGTATTTCTGATCCTCAGTCAGGTTTTTCGGTGTATCCGTTCCTGCAAGGGGTTCTGCCCCGATCTCCGTTGCCTGGCCGGTAGCCTTGTTGCTCCATCTCCAGTTGTCCTCCAGGGTGCGATTGCCCCACCTCCGTTTAAATTCGGTCTTTCCGTATCCCAGGCTGGTGATGTTGTAGAAATAGAATTTACCCCTGTTCTCCTTTCCCCCTTTTGAGGCCCCGAAAGCAGCGAATCCTGCTTCGAGCTTGGCCTCCTCCTTTGCGATTTCTTCCTCTGCCTCAGCCTTTAGTGTATCTATGTACCCCTGGAAATACCTCTCCCTTTCGGCTAGGGGCATGTTATAGAGCGTGATGACACTGTCTGCGTATTGCACCGTGCCTTCATAAGCAATCACATCCTCCAGATTATCAAGTTTTTTTCGAATAATGCGGTATTTCTTCGTGTTTTCCGATAGATTGGGAAGGACACTGTCATAGTAAGCCCCCGCTGTCTTGTATTCGCTTTTTTCAAAGTGGTATTCAGCCAGGTCCTCATAATTCAGCGCGAGTAATTGAGTAGACCTCCCGGCGATCCTGAGTGATTTGTTGTAATAAGCCAGGGAAAGGCTGTCCTGATCGAGGGTATTGTAATAGACGGCTATCTGCCTGTAGATTTTATCGAGAAAGGGACGGTTCTCCCTGTTTTCCTCCAGCCAGGTGAGATATTCCAGGAGTTCCTCCTTGTTCTGATCCGTGATCTCCGTATTCATGAGTTTCTGCAGGTGAGCATTTACCCAATAGACCCGGGGTGTCTTCCGCTGTAGTTTTACGATGCCTTCAAAGGCCAAATTAGCGCTGTCCTTATATCCCAACTCATTGTACAACTGCCCTATGATAAAAAGATAGCGACCTTTTTCCGAATTCTTTTTGGTGTATGCCGTGGCGATCTTCAGTTGCTGAATGGCCGTATCCGGAGCCTTCAGGTTGATGTAGGCCTGGGCCATCATTGCCCGGGCATCGGCGTATTCCTGGTCTTTCAGGCGTTCGAGCCTCATCAGCCTTTTTAAATTCTTGATGGCCAGCTCCTCATTGGAGAGTCGGATGTTGGTCTTTTCCCTCCAGATGGTGGCTTCGTTCAGCTTATCGCTGTCCGTGTATTTTTGAAGTACATAGTTAAAAGCCTCAATGGCAGGTACATATCGCTGGTCAAAATAACGGGCTTTGCCCAGCAGTAAAAAGGCTTCGTCTGTCTGAGGGTTGCGCTCTTCCCCCCTGATCTCCATGCTGTGTTTCTGTATGGCTTTGGTGGCCTTGTCCTCAGCCCTCTCAAAATTGGGATTGTTGTCCTCAGAATCGAGTTTGATATCTTCGGTGACCTGCAGTCGTTCTACTGGCAAGACTTCCCAGTAATTATCCCTGTAAGACTCGTTGAGTTGTTCCCTTCCTTCCTCAAAGGCGAGATTGCCATTGTAAAGGACGTTGTATTTGGTGTTCAGCGCATGCCAGTTGCGGTTGACAAAAGCATCCTTTTTGGTTGAGCAGGAACTCACCAAAACAGACCCCGTTAGGAAAAGGGCATAAAAAGTACTTCGAAGCTTCAAATTTCGCGATGTTCGTCCCTAATGTAAACTGCAAAAGCCCCCGTTTAGTATGTAGCTTCTCGATAAAATGCACCTGAGATTTCCCTTCAGGTGAAAAGTAGGATCGGAAATATATAAAAGCCGATCCTCAACCCGCAAAAAATGACTCCAGTTCCCTGAGGGTTTGAGGGGAGGTTTGGATATCCCTGACTACTTCTCCCTTGTTCAGAACTACGATCCTCTCACATACCTCTGTGACATGCATTAAGTCGTGGCTGGACACAAGTACGGTAACATCCTTGTCAGAGGCGAGATCCCTGATGATCTGTTTTAAACGGATCTGTGTTGTTGGGTCGAGGTTCGCAAAGGGTTCGTCCAGGATGACCACTTCGGGATTCCCGATAAAGGAGGCGACGATCCCTACTTTTTTCTGATTCCCCTTGGAGAGGTCCCTCAAGTATTTCTTCTGACCGAGGATCTCCCCGTGGAAAAAGTTCTCAAAACCGCTGATCAGCGCATCCACATCCGCCTTATTTTGTCCCCTCAATTCTCCGATAAAATAAAAATACTCCTCGGGGGTAAGGTATCCGATAAGGAAGGTCTCATCAATAAAAGCTGAGGTAAAAGGTTTCCAGGCTTCACTGATATCTACCTGTACCCCATTGTTGAGGATCTTTCCCGTGGTGGGCTGGATCAGGTCGAGCAGCAGGCTGAAAAAGGTTGTCTTCCCCGCCCCGTTGTTCCCTACCAGGCCAAAACTCTGGCCTTTCGGAATCTCCAGGTTAGGGATATTGAGTACGGTCTGGGAACCGTAAACTTTTGTGATGTCGTGTACTGAAATCATAGCGTTTTGCTGAGGTTATGATGTTTGTTTGTACGCCAGTAAGGTCTTGTATTTCTCTTTTTTGTAGATCTTCTCTATCAATTTGAATACCTGCTCCTTAAAGACATAACCCAGGATCCCCGAGAGGGCTACCGCCAGGTATCCGGCAAGCGGACTTATCAGATAGTACGCTGCGGCAAACACGATCAGGGGAAGGACCAGCTTAGGGATCGTTAGCAACATCGTCTTTATATTGAACGCCTGTTTGTCCCCGAATGCTTTTTTATTGGAGGTAAGGTCGATCGGAGTCTTTATATAGGCCCCGCCCCAGAGTACGAGGTATGAATTCACCCCAATATTATAGATGGCCCCAACCACGATGGCCATATAGGCCTGCCAGCCGAAATACAGGTAAAATGAAGACAGCAGGGTCGTGATGATGGTCGCAAAGACGATCAGGTACCACTTGGAGGAAATGTATTCCCTGTATTGGATATTCTGACTCATCATCAGTGGATAATAGGAACTGTCCCAGCTCGGGACAAACTGCCCGAAGCTGAAGAGGAAGCCCCCCGAGACAAAGATCCCTGCAAACATCCCCCATACGGGGCCTTCATACGTTTCTATACTTCCGGTAAAAAAGAGAAGTCCGTAAAAGATAAAAAGGACCCCCATGATGACCGAGGTCCGGGATCGCTTGTTCCTTTTTATGAGTTTTATATCATTCTTAAGGAACGTTCCCAGGTTCCCGAAACGGTTGAGCCAGGTGAAATCCTCTGTTTTGGCTTCCTCGTGTTTGGTAGCCAGTCCCCCGTCCAGGTACATGTGCTTTCGGAAGTACCTGAAAGAGGCTACTACCAGCAGGACCAATATCAAACAGGGTATCAGCGCATATACGGCTCCATAGGGCAGATCGAAGAAGGAATCGAATACAGGGGCTGTGTAGGTCGTTATGTCGAACCAACCCTTGTATTGCATAAATCCAAATATCGCGAGCAGGGCAACTACCGGATAAAAAACCTTGTCGAGGTTATTCATCATGATGTTGAGGAAGTTGTTGCAAAAGAATAGAGCCATCACCGCTATATGCCAGGTGATAACGGCAAGGGGATGATAGTCCTGGGTGATGAGGACAATAGAAAACGGAACGAAGAAAAAAGCATGCATCCAGTTAAAAAAGGAGAAGACGGTCTTGCCCAGGGAATAGGTGACCACTTCATTCTTTTTGAAAGGCATGTAGAGCAGGGGCTTGATGTTCAGGATGGGCATCTTCTGAAACATGTAACGGATATAAAGGTCGAAGGCCAGGTAGTAGATCATAAACCGATTGACGACCCGCAGAGGGTCTCCCAATCCCTGTTTTTTGATGATGAAATAGGATCCTACCCCCAGAGAGAGAAAGACCAGGATAAAGGAGAGTGCCATAAAGATCATCAGGATCTTGTAGGCGAGGTTGGTCTTAAAGGATGCTGCGCGGAAGAAAGACTTCCATTGAAGGACAAAAAAATGCTTAAACATGGCCCGGGGTCAATTCATTTGGTGGGTTAGTCTGCCAAATATAGGATTTGTTACATAATTCAGATATTCCGCAAAATTGCTATCGAATTCCTCTTCCAATCCTTAGTTTTGCAAAAAATTTTGCTAAATGAGCACATTTTACTCCTTATCTGTTGCTGACGTAAGGTCTTTGACTCCTAGTTCAGTGGCTATTTCCTTAGCTGTTCCGGATGACCTGAAAGAAAAATTTGCATTTAAATCCGGCCAATATCTTACCCTGAAACAAGAGATCGATGGGAAAGAAGTGAGACGCTCTTACTCCATATCCAGCCATCCGTCTGATGACAAACTGACGATCAGTATTAAAAAAGTGGAAGATGGGATATTTTCTACCTGGGCTAATGCGAACATCAAAGCCGGGGATTCAATAGAGGTCATGCCCCCTGCCGGGCATTTTGTGTTTCCTCCTTCGGGCCAGGCCAAACACATAGCGGCTTTTGCCGCCGGTAGTGGTATCACTCCCATCTTGAGTATTGCTCAGTCCGTCCTGGATGCTGATTCGGACAACACTTTCGTCCTTGTCTATGGGAATCAATCCCCGGAGGAAACGATGTACTTGAAAGAGATTCAGGAACTCTCTGATAACTATCCCGACAAGTTTTTCGTTCAGTTCCTGTTCAGCAGAACAAGGGAAGAGGATGCGTTATTTGGACGGATCGACGGATCTATCGTAAACCTCATCACAAAAAATAAGTTCAAGGATCGCGGTTTTGATCACTTTTACCTCTGCGGGCCTGAAGATATGGTCAACGAAGTAAAGGACACCTTAAAGAACAATGGGGTAGACAATGGCTGTATACATTTTGAACTCTTTACCACATCCCAGGAGGCGGAATTATCTGATCTCGAAGGGCAGACCCAGGTTGAAGTCACTTTGGATGACGAGGTCTTTTCCCTGGTCATGGACAAGAAGAAACTGGTCCTGGACGCCGTCCTGAACGAGAATATCGATGCCCCGTATTCCTGCCAGGGAGGTGTTTGCAGCACCTGTATAGCCCGCGTGACAGAAGGGAAGGTCGAAATGGTCAAGAACCAGATCCTGACAGACAGTGAGATAGAGGAAGGATTCATACTCACCTGCCAGTCGCATCCAATAACCTCAACCCTCAAGATCGACTATGACGATGTGTAAAGGGCGTTTGTCTTATTCTGATTTGACGCTGAGTCCTTCCAGTACCCGGCAAGCATGGTCATAGCCTATGGTGTAGGCTTTTTCTATCGCTTTTTTGTCAAAAACCCCGATGTGTTCCAGTTCGACGGGTTCAAAAATAATATCGCAACTCCTGATTTTCTGCCGGTTGATGGCATAGACCATCAGGCTCGTGGTCCTGGAAGCAAGTTGGAAGGAGGAACTTATTTCCTTTTTGGATACCTCCCTTACCATTGATACATTGCTGCCAATGACAAAATCGGCTTTGCCTTTCAGGGGTTCTGAGGGAAAATTATTCATGATGCCTCCGTCGGCGTAAAGCATATGGTTCATTTCAACCGGACTGAAAACCGGGGGAAGGGCGGCAGAAGCGAGCAATGGCATAATCAATTCCCCTGTAGAAAAGACCTCCTCTACTCCCTTTTGTAAATTGGTGGTCATGACATAGAGCTGCTTGTGCAGGGACTCAAAATCTGCAAAAGGGATATATTCCTTGAAGATAGGATAGTAGCGTTCTGTATCTACCAGGCCGGGTTTATTGATCGTGACGAAGTTGTATTTGAACAATGGGGTCTCTTTGAAAAAGGCAAGCATATCCTTCAAATCCCTTTTCCCTGCATACAAGGCTCCGACCAGCGCTCCAACGCTACTACCCGAAATGACAGAGGCTTCGATATGGTGTTCCTTGAGCGCTTTGAGCATTCCAATATGGCCCATACCCCTGACCCCACCACCGGACAGAACCAAACCCACGGACTTATTTTGCAGAGCAGCTAGATTCATACGAATAATTCCTACTCAAAGCTAAGAATTTGCCTCAATTCCTCAGAACTCAATTCATTAGATAACAAACTACCCGGTTTGTACCCATCCATGGGCGCAATAACCTGCCTGCATTCCGTGCAGATTATCGGAATACCCGCTTCACTGATCGGTATAAGCCCGCATTTTTCTGTGGTTTTGAAAATAAAAAACCGACCCAGGGGTCGGTTCGGCTTATATGAACCCGAGAGAGACTTCTACAACTTAATCCAACGTTAAATCGGTCGGGTACTTACTCATTTCATTGTAAGTTTGGCACAATTCGACGACGAAACAGATATCTTTGAAGGCAATCATCAAACGGCCTTGGTTTTTGGGTTTAATAATGCGATCATAAACCCGAAGTTAAGGTCAAATTAAATTTCCTATCATGGCAAATACATATTACGAACCTGCAGATCTGAGAAAATTCGGAAAGATCACCGAATGGAGCGAAGAACTGGGAACCAAATTCTTTGATTACTACAACAAGGTCTTTGAGGAAGGAGCGCTTACTGCAAGGGAAAAATCCCTGATCGCCCTGGCAGTGTCCCACGTGGTTAAATGCCCCTATTGCATAGATGCCTATACCAAGGATGGACTGCAGAGAGGGATCACCAAGGAAGAAATGATGGAAGCTGTACACGCTGGGGCCGCTATTGAAAGCGGAGCCACCCTGGTACACGGAGTGCAGATGATGAATAAATACAACAAATTAAGCATGTAGGGAACGGGTCTTAATGATCCGGTTACCTAGACAAAACAACAGGAATGGCAACCAAATCACTGAAAGCCCGGCATAAAGAGTTGGCTAATACCCAAAGACAACTGGAAATACTGAGTAATGGTATTTTCAGGGAGGGGGAACTACCCTATTTCAAGGATAAAATTGCCGAAATCGGCATGTTTCCGCTCAAACCACGCAAGCTCGAGGTCCTTCAGATCAATGTAGGCTATATGTGCAACCAGGTCTGTGAACACTGTCATGTTGATGCGGGACCGGATCGAAAAGAGATTATGACACGGGAAACCATGGAATTGTGTCTTGAGGTGATCCGGAATACCGGCGCACATACGCTCGATCTAACAGGGGGTGCCCCGGAGATGAACCCCAACTTTCGCTGGTTCGTGGAAGAAGCCGCCAGGGCAGGCATTCAGGATTTTATCGTAAGGTCTAATCTGACGATTATCAAGGCCAACAAAAAATACCATGACCTGCCCGAGTTCTTTAAAGAATTCAATATCCATGTGGTATCCTCCATGCCGCATTACACACGTGGTAAAACGGATAAACAGCGAGGTGAGGGGGTTTTTGATAAATCGATTGCCGCCTTGCAGGAACTCAATGCCGTGGGTTACGGTATGCCCGATAGTCCCCTGAGGCTTGATCTCGTTTACAACCCATCGGGAGCCTACCTGCCCGCAGACCAGACGGCTTTGGAACGCGATTTCAAGAAAGCTTTACGGGAGGACTTTAATATCCATTTCCACAATCTGTTTGCAATCACCAACTTGCCAATATCCCGATTTCTGGATTACCTCATCGCGTCGGAGAATTACGAAGATTACATGATCTCCCTGGTGGATGCCTATAACCCGGAAGCCGTACAAAACGTCATGTGTACCAATACGATCTCTGTCAGCTGGGATGGCTGGCTGTACGATTGCGATTTCAACCAGATGCTGGGCTTAAAGGTAGCCGGCGGGATCAAGCACATCAAAGATTATCAGGAAGACCTGCTCAATGACCGGAATATTGTGATCTCTCAGCACTGCTACGGATGTACTGCAGGGGCAGGAAGCAGTTGCCAGGGTACGGTAGCTTAAAAAGCTCACAACCCGGCGTAATTCTAACCGTTTTCCCGGGTATTTTCACTCCCCCAGTGCATTTTATCGGGAAAAATAACCGACCAAGTGGTCGGTTTAAAATGCCGAAACAGGACATTTTCTACTCATTTTTACTTCTTATCGATTTTTCGAAGGGTTTCACCTTGTGAAATCCAGTAAGGATACACTTCCCGGGTTTTAGTTATAGACCACATGGTCTGATAAACATAAAAACCCAGATCTCATGGATAAGAACTTAAAACGCATGGCGACCATGCACAGGATGCAGGCAAAAGGCCTTGAATTATTTTACAAAAAAGGTTTTTACAATACGAGTATTGATGATATCCTAAAAGAGCTATCCCTTTCTAAAGGAGCTTTTTACTATCACTTTCAATCCAAAGAGGACTTCTTTATCAGTATAGTACAAAACCTTGTCGTCAGAAAGGTCTACAGCATGCTGATCGAACCTATTGAAGGTGAATCCGATCCTTTTACGGCTATTGAAAAATGCTTTGAGAATGCCCTGGCCACTGCGGAACACAACCAATTGGATTATGGTTTCGTCCTGGGGAATTTCATGAATGAATTCAACGGCAGGAACGAAGAGATCTCCAAATACCTCAGGGACATATACAAGGTATGGGAGGTCAATCTGGTAACCACACTTCAAAAAGGCAAAACCGACGGCTATGTGGCCCGTCATGTAGACAGTGAAGGCGTTGCTGCCTATCTC
>NZ_JBFGBM010000118.1:0-8566 GCF_041567615.1 Muriicola sp. | reverse complement strand
GGCCTACAAAATGATCCTGGAGGCCGAAAATGTTGACAATACAGATCCGGAATACCTGCGGATCATGAACGAGGCCATAGCCCTGGACAGCAGTTACTTCGAACCTAAAATGCACCGGATCACCTACTATTACAATATAGAGGAGTTCGCTAAGACGGATTCCCTTATACAGGCATTGGCCAGGGATGACCTGAAAGGGAGCCGACAAAAAAACATCGTCAAACTGTGGAATGCCCTGGTCAGGGGAGACAATAAGAAGGCCTTCACCTACCTGAAAAAGGAATATAATTGGGAACCGGATGATCTGAACAACAACAGCAGTACCATGGTGGTGGCCTTGCAGTTTGTCAACAGGCCGGAGGCCGTGGATTCCATATACAATAAGCAACTGGCCATGGAAAAGATAGACAGCCTGAACTGTCTTACCTGCGAATACAGGTTTTATACCAAAGGTATGGCCGATATTGCCCTGGGAAAGCCCGAAATCCCCATTGAAATGTTCGGTAAGTACGCCTCGGTAAAGGAATTCTACTGGGTGAAGGATGTTTTGCTCTATGCCTATGTGAGGACCGGGCAGCAGGATAAGATCGATGAGATCCTCAACACTGTCAAACTCACGGGAAATACCAACATATGGCGGGATAAATGTCTGCTGCTAGGCAAACAGTTCCTGCTTCAGGGTAAGAAGGAAGCCTCGGATGCCTATCTCGACCTGCTGCTCGGATCTTTCGATTTGTCCGATGCGGAGCTCACCGAAGACGAGTTGTATCAAAAGGCCATGGCCCATTTTTATAAAGGGGATTTCCCCATTGCGGTCCGTTTTTTTGAAGAACTGGTTGAAGTGGATCCCGATGATATTGACAATAATGCCTTTCTGGCGATGTCGCTTTGGAAAACGGGTCGGACTGAAAAAGCGGAAGAGGTAATGGAAAAACTGGAAAGACTTCGGACTGATTATCAATACGGGGCCATTGACTATGCCAGGGCACGCTACTTCGCCTCAACAGGAGATGCAGACCTGGCCATTCAGCACCTGATCAGGGCTGTTGCTGCCGGAAAACGGTATAATCCCGGAACCTTTCAGGACGATGTGCTCATGCGGCCCTATAAGGAAATGGACGCCTTTAAAAACGTCCTTACCTTCTGGCATTGAAATCCTTGACTCAGGTAAGGATCACCGGGTTCTTTGCTAATTTGCTAAAGAATCATAGGTAACAAAAAAGTCGGCGCTTTTAACGTCCGACTTTCCATAATATCTTTAGAGTGCCAGCCTTACTATGTAACAAAGCAGGCATGCTGCCTCACTATTTTGGCACGTGTCCTCCCCCCTTGGAGGTTACCTTTGTTTTTGGTACATGACCTTCCTTAGAAGTAGCTTTGGTCTTAGGTACATGCCCTTCTTTAGGTGATACTTTTGGTTTTGTGGTCCCCATGGCTTACAGTTTTTAGAGTTAATTTATCACTATATTAGTGAAAAAATAGGAGGATTCCTAACTTAAAAGGTTAAGCTACTACGCAAATCCCATAGTGTACCTGTTCCATGAATCTAAAGGACTTCATCAAGGAATGTCATGAGAAAGAGGTCTTTAAGAATCTCTCCATTTACATAGTATCCAGTTGGGTGCTTATTCAGGTGTTTTCTGAGATCTACGAGCCCATTGGGTTGCCGAAGATCAGCATGACCTATCTTCTTCTGGCGCTTCTGATCAGTTTTCCGTTTTATGTTTACCTCATTTGGCGTTATCGCCTGAAACCTTTGGAGACCCGTTATAAAAATCGGAAGGGTTTAAAGGTAACTTCAAAATCCGCGGATGTACCCGAAGAAGCAAACGGAGGGAAGAAAAAGAAAGTCCACCTGCCGGGGGTTCGTTTGTTGAGTCCCTTTCAAAGGATGTACTTTACGGCCCTTTTTGTCATCAGCCTCGTGGTCTTGCTTTCGGCATCCCTGATCGTCCGGGCTAATTTTATCGACCAGGAAGACATGAGCGCCTTTACCTTTCCGGATGAACCGGATAATGACCGGATCGCGGTCCTTACTTTTCAAAATAACACTGCAGATCCCAACCTGGATGTGATCGGGAATATGGCGGTAGACTGGATTATGCACGGGATCACCCAGAATAAAGTAGGACAGGTGATCTCGCCCCAGATTGTGGAGGATTATACAAATGTTCTGAAAGCGGCCGTGATCCCCAGCGAGGAAAACGGAGTCCTTAAAGAGTACCTGAGGCCTTCCAAGGTGGTTAAGGGAACCTATTATTTGAATAATGGCCGTCTCCTGCTTCAGTGTTCGGTCATGAATGGGAATATGAACCGGACGCTGGTCTCTTTTGAGCAGGTCGAATGTGACGCCGGCAGCCCACTGGATTGTATAGAAAATGTGAAACAAAGGGTACTCGGGTATCTGGGTTCCAGGGGCACAAAGATCATCGGGATAGAGGAAAAGCCCCCTAATTTTGATGCCTATAAACTATGGCTGGAAAGTTATGACCTCCAGCAGATCCAGTCCCCGGATCAACTGAGGACCATCAATGAGGCGATCGCCGCCGACAGCACTTTTTTCAGGCCCAAGTTAGACAGGGTGGCTTACTACTACAACCGGGATGAATTTGCCATAGCCGATTCCCTCCTGCAGGTCCTGGCGGCAGAAACCGGCACCAAAAAGGAACAGCTCAACATGATTCAGCATTACGAGGCTTGTTTCAAAGGGGATAACAGAACGGCTTTTAAGACTTATAAGGAGGAGTACAACAGTGCCCCCAATGAAATTGAGATGAACCTGAGTATGATGGTCCTCGCCCTGCAATTCGTGAACATGCCCCAGGCCGTTGATTCCATTTATGCGGTTATTCCGCAAGAGGACTTTGACCTGGACAATTGTATTTCCTGTGAATATCGCGACTTCGTACAGGGTATGGCCAACCTTGAGCTGGGCAAAACGGGGGAGACCATAGAAATGCTAAAGCCTTACGCACATACTGCAGGGCAGGAATGGATCAAGGAAGTGCTTATGAAGGCTTATGTTTTAGAAGGAGACCACGCTGCGGTAGCCGACCTGCTGGAGCACATACGGCTTCTTGGCAGGATAGAGTACTGGCAGTTGATGATGCTCAAAACAGGGCTGGAATACCTGAAGACAGGGAATAAGGCCGAGGCCATGAAGTACCTGGCTGGAGTAACGACCTTTCAGGAACAGAGGGGTAGTCAGTTAAGCCAGTCTGAGAGGGAATTGCAGGCAGAAATCGCCTTTTATATGGAAGAGTATTCCAGGGCCCTGACATTGCTGGAGGCCTTGGTGCCGGATAGTGCCGATCCCCTCGGCATGCAGACCTTCCTGGCTATGACCTACCTGAAGAAGGGGGAGGAGGAAAAAGCACAGAATACCATGTTGAAGGTAAGTGAAATGCGCTCAAAGTATCAGTTTGGAGAAGTTGATTACAACCTGGCCCGGTTTCACGCTTTTAAAGGGGATAAAGAAGTTGCCTTAAAATACCTGCTCCAGGCAGTAGCCGCAGGAAAAAGGTTTACAAGTACCACTTTTCAGAATGATTACCTCTTTCAGCCCCTGAAAGCATCCCCAGAATTCAAGCGGGTCTTGTCGTTCTGGAATGAGGGGTAAAACAGGGGTGGTCACAATCACCTGTCAGACATAAATAACCAACGCCTTCCTAGGAGGGATAACACATAACCGATGTATAATTCAGAGAACAATTTTGCCCTGATCATAGGGGTTGGGGGAGATAAGATCGAATACACCGTCAACGATGCCAGGATGCTAAAGGAAAGCCTCATCGATGACAAGTTGATAGGCTATCCCAAAGAGAATGTCATCCTCAGGACCGAAGAGAAGGCGACCAGGAAAGGGATCCTTCAGGCCTTTGACGAGCTGAAGGATAAGACGAACGAGGATTCCACCATCCTCCTTTATTATTCAGGCCATGGTGGGAAATACAGCGACCGCCATAAATTCTTCCTTCAGCCTTCGGATATGACCGCAGACAACATCATGGAGACTATGATCACGGCCGAGGAGCTAAGGGACAAGATCAACGATCTCCCCTCCAATAAGCTGGTGCTCTTCCTCGACTGCTGCCATGCCGAAGGGATGGTGCAGAGCGGGATCAAAGGTCTTTACGGTATGGCCCAGAAACTCAATGACGAGCAGGGCATCTGGATCATGGCTTCCTGCCAGGACAATGAAAAGTCGTACGGTTATGGCGACCATAGTTTCTTTACACGGGCCTTGCTCGACGTACTGGCGGGCAGGCATGTGAGGCCCTTTACAGAACCCGAGATCAGCATGATGGACGTGGTGGAATACATCTTTAACGAAGTACCTCGTATGGCCGCTAATTGCGAAGATGAAGAAGGGAATGCGGTGGTTCAGACTCCTTATTTCAAGACCCAGATGTCTGAGAACCTGATCCTGAGCCACTTCCCCAGAAATGCCCAGGACCACGAAGCCATCATCGCAGAATTTGAGCCCAATGTGGATGCCCTGGACGAGGACAGTTTTATAAAACTGATCAAGTCCATGGAGGCCGTAGGCAGGGTGGAGGATGCCATCGAGGCCCTGAACCGGAATAAGAGGACGAAATCTGATCCCGACCTGATGGAGACCCTTGGCGACCTCTATCGAAACCACTACCTGAAACACAGGTTGCAGAAGGAAGGGGAAGAAGCCCTGGAGATCTACCGAAAAGCGTATGCGCTGGCCGTGAAGACCGAAGATGAGGAACAGGTCTTTACCAATGCGGGGAAGATCGCCTTTATGCTGGCAAAACTCGATTTAAGCAAGAGAGAGATGAGGGAGTACGCAGCCATTGCCTTAAGTGCTGCTGAGCAGTATCCCTATGACAGTGTGCCCAAGTTTGTGACCATGGCCGAGGCCCATATTTACCTGGGCGATTTGGAAGCATCAAAAACCAATTACCAGGTAGTACATGAAAAGGCCGGGATCCGGTTTAAGATGCAGTGCTACGAAAGGGCTGTGATGATCTATGATACGCTCTTCGATACCAAGAATGATAAGGATCCTTTTATCACTTACCTCAAAGATGTCCTTCTGACCTGAATGTGTTTTTTACAGGTCGATTATTTCGAATATCATTAAAAAAAAGGTCCTGCACTTAAGGCAGGACCCTTTCCTGTGAGGCATGCATCTGCTTATATCAGTTGCAGTACCGTCGGAGCCATAACACTGATGATAAATTCCGTTTGGGTGATCTGTACGTCACATATTTTGTAGATCTCATTGTTCGATTCGATGGTCAGAAGTCCGCTTTGCTGTGTGTTCCCTTGCATGATTTGAGTGTTTTTGATTTACTTCAAATCTAGGTCTAATGCTGCGTTTATTTAGGGGTTGACAGGCCTGCGGAGGCTTTGTGTAGTCAGCGTGTTTAGAAGTATCGATAAACTGTAAAAAAACCCCTGCGATCAGCAGGGGTTTAAAATTTGAGGTGTTCAGATCCGGTTGTAATACATGGCGATATGACCGAGCTGACCGATGATCTTGACGGAATCTTTCATGGAAAGTTTAGACCCGTCTGCATGTATCCACCTCTTTAAAGGTTGTTCGCAGATGAGCTTATGAGCCTTATCCTTTCCGTAAAGTCCCTTCATACGCATAAAGATCTCCACGTCGAACAGCCATCGGGTGATGAATTTATCTTCGAAGATCGGTTCCACTATATCACGACTCATGATCTTGGCCCCGCACTGGGTGTCCTTAAAAGGCATTTCCAGGATTTTCTGTATGATCATATTGATGGTCTTGCTGATGATCTTTCGGGCAGATTCTTTGGTGATATTCGCTCCCATTCGGCTGATCCGGGATCCACTGACAATCTTGAACTCCGAGTTTTCAAGGGTCCTGACCAGTTCGTCAAAATCCCTGAAATCCGTAGAAAGGTCGGCATCGAGGTACCCGAGGTAATCGAATTGTTTGTCTTTGGCCAGGTGCTGCATACCCTGCCTGACCGCTTCGGCTTTGCCTCCGTTCTCCTCACAGTTGTAGACACTGATGCGGTCTTCGTTCCCTTCCTTCAGTCTATTCAGGACCTCCAAGGTGTTATCCGTACTCCCGTCATTGACGAAGCACAGGTGATATCCCAGGTTTTCGGTGGCGATCTGCTGAAAGGCAGCGCTGGAAAGGCGTTCTTCTTCGTTGTAGCAGGGGATTACGATACCCACACAATATTGCTGGAGTATTTGGTTGGTCTTCACGGGGATTCTTCTTTCGGGCAAATTGCGTATCCCGAGGATGCGATCCACCCTTGCAGCCATCTCATTGAGGCTTACCGGTTTTTTCATGTAGTCATTGATCCCGAGGTCGAATCCGTCGACGATCACTTGCTCGTCTGTATTGCCGGAAAGAATTAAAATGGGGGTATCATCGCCTTTGTTGAGTCGGATGTGTTTCACCACGTCCAGTCCGCTCATCCCGGGCATGTTGATATCAACTATGACCAGGTCTGGCTTAAATTGTTCGTAAAGGACGATACCTTTATCGCCCGTTTCAGAAATGCAGACATCAAAGCCTGATTCGGTCAGTTTTTTTTGGATGGACAGCAGGATAAGCTGCTGATCATCAATAGCGAGGATTTTCATAGGTTAAGTATTTTGTTGATAAGGGTTAAGTGAGATCGGCTTTTATTCCGATTTCAGAAACAAAAGTAAATGGATAAGACCTGCATTTAGGGTGGTCAGAGACGAATGGCAGGTTTCTGTAGACGAACAGGCCGGTAGTGCCCGTGGCCGATTATCGATCAGTACCACAATATATCTACCTTTGAACTGTTATATTTTCCTACAGGGATTAGACATGAAAAGATCTAATTTATTATTGTTGCTGGCTCTTTTCCTGGGGCTTGCCTTTCACGGTTCGGCCCTGTTCTTCACCCTGGAGTCTACCTATGACGCCCTGATCCACCTTTTCTTTGCTGACCATTACGCCTCCCAGTGGTGGGAACCCTGGGATTATCGCTGGTATACGGGTTTTACCGTGATGGGATATCCCCCTCTTGTACACCAGATGATGGCGCTGTTGTCATTGCTGGGCGGACTCAAATTTGGCCTGTATACCGTGGCCCTTACAGCCATAGTGCTTTTTATAACCGCGGTATACCGATTTGCCCTCATGATGACCGGGAACCGGAAGGTTGCCGGATATGCGGCTTTGGTGGCTGTGGTGTCTTCCTCGTTTATTGAAACACTCCACCTGTTCGGACAGCTTCCCAGTATCGTCGGTCTTTCTGTATTGCTCCATGCCCTTCCCGAAATTTACGAGTGGCTCAGGACGGGGAAACTCATAAAACTGGGCTTGGCCCTCTCCCTGATCGCCGTTACCGTAACCTCCCACCATGTTACCCCAATCTTCGGAATGGTATTCTTTATCTTTCCCCTGATTGGCATGGCCGTTATGGATGATGCCGGGACTGAGGTTTCTGAAAGCAGGAAGATCACCTTTATCGTGTTCTTCCGATCTTTTCAAAAACTGTTCTGGAGGATCGTGGCGTTTGGCGCAGGATCCTTATTTCTTATCGTTTTTTGTATCCTTCCCTACTGGATCAATTCCCGGGAGAACCCCATCACCCAGATTCCCATCCCCCATGGATCCAGGGACAATTTTCTGGAAGTGACCTCATCTGGCCTCGTTTTCTTCCTGATACCCTGGGGGATACTCCTTTTCTTGCTTCCTTACCTCTTTTATCGATTCTTTAGTAAACGATATCTCTTTTTCGGGTTGTCTTTCAGTTTGCTGACCTTGCTGGGTACAGGGGGTACTACGCCCATACCGAGAATGATCCTCGGGGAAACGGCTTTTAATATCCTGACCCTGGACAGGTTTACCCTCTGGGCTACGATCATGGCGCTGCCCCTCTTTGGGGAGTTTGTGTACCGTCTTGTGGAAGGGGATTTGAAAGAAAACCTGGAAAAGCGATTTGGGTCATTCTTCCAACGCCTGACAGGCGGCCTCCTGGCAGGTAGCCTCCTCTTTACGGTCATTTTTTCTATGAGCCTTGGATATTTCAGGCCTTCCCAACCCCAGAAGATCAACATGCTCCCTATTGTGAATTTCCTCAATCAGGATATGCACGACCAGTGGCGGTACCTCACCCTGGGTTTCGGGGACCAGATGGCCTGGTTATCTGCACAGACAAGTGCTGCAACGGTCGATGGAAATTACCACTCCGCAAGGAGATTACCCGAACTAACCACCAAGGCCATTGAAAGGCTGGAAAATTCCAAATTCCGTGGGGTTGAAGGGATCGGGTCCCTGCAGCAATTCCTCGTGGTCCCCGAGAAATACAACCTCAAATATATCTTCTCCAATGACAAGTTCTATGACCCCATCCTCTACTTCTGCGGCTGGCAGCGATTGCAACAGCTCGAGAACGGGATCATGGTCTGGGAACGTTTGAACGTCCCTCCCTTGCCCTCGATTATCCCAAAGGAAGAGGTGTCGGTTTATCTCAAGCTAATGTGGGGGACCTTGCCGGTTTTGACGCTTATAATCGCATTGTTGTTCAACATCCGACTCATATGGGGGAGGGTCCTGAAACTC
>NZ_JBFGBM010000117.1:0-8568 GCF_041567615.1 Muriicola sp. | reverse complement strand
GGGCCTTCAAAAAATAATCGGTGGGTGTTGTGGTAGTAAAAAATAATTGTATTTTTGCATCCGCAAGTGCGCAAACCCATGGCCCGTTCGTCTAGGGGTTAGGACGCCAGGTTTTCATCCTGGTAACAGGGGTTCGATTCCCCTACGGGCTACAAGGCAGATCGAATGAATTCTGCAGTTGATTTATTGAATTACGGCCCGTTCGTCTAGGGGTTAGGACGCCAGGTTTTCATCCTGGTAACAGGGGTTCGATTCCCCTACGGGCTACAGGGAATCCGCCGGGAAGGCGGTTGAAAACATTAATTAAAACAAGATGGCAAATCACAAGTCGGCATTAAAGAGAATCAGAAGAAATGAAGCAGTGCGCCTGCGCAACAGGTATCAGCACAAGACCACGCGTAATGCGATCAAGAAATTGCGCAACGAGTCTGACAAGAAAAAGGCCAATGCCCTTTTGCCTTCTGTGGTCAGTATGATCGATAAATTGGCAAAACGAAATATCATCCACGATAACAAAGCCGCCAACCTCAAGAGCAAGCTCACCAAAATGGTGAATACGCTCTAGATAAGACTTTTAATAAAAAAGACCCGGCCAGGCAGCCGGGTTTTTTTGTGCTCTTTTTTCAGGGGAAAACCATGTTGTAAAAAAAATCCCGGGACATTGCTGCACCGGGATTCTATTAGTATCCGGAAATCCTATTGACTCATGGTCATCAGGAACTCTTCGTTGTTTTTGGTCTGCTTGATACGCTGCTCCATGAATTCCATAGCCTCTATGGGGTTCATATCGGCCAGGTACTTTCTCATGATCCACATGCGCTGAATAACATTGTCTTCCAGCAGAAGATCGTCCCTTCGGGTAGAAGAGGAGATGAGGTCGATGGCAGGGAAGATCCTGCGGTTACTGATTCGTCGGTCTAACTGCAGCTCCATATTACCGGTTCCCTTGAATTCCTCGAAGATCACCTCGTCCATCTTCGATCCAGTTTCTGTAAGGGCTGTGGCGATGATCGTAAGGGATCCCCCGTTCTCTATATTCCTGGCGGCACCGAAAAATCGCTTGGGCTTGTGCAGTGCGTTGGCATCTACCCCACCACTGAGCACTTTTCCGGAGGCAGGCTGTACGGTGTTGTACGCCCTTGCGAGCCTGGTGATGGAATCGAGCAGGATGACTACATCGTGGCCGCATTCTACCAGGCGCTTGGCCTTTTCCAGGACGATGTTGGCTACCCTCACGTGTTCTGTTGCTTCCTTGTCGAAGGTAGAGGCAACTACCTCCCCCCTTACGTTCCGCTGCATATCGGTAACCTCTTCAGGTCGCTCATCGATCAGCAGGATGATCTGGTAAACCTCGGGATGGTTGGCCGCTATGGCGTTGGCGATATCCTTCAGCAACATGGTCTTACCGGTCTTGGGCTGAGATACGATCATACCCCTCTGACCTTTTCCGATAGGGGAAAAGAGGTCGATGATACGGGTTGAGATATTGCTCTGCCTTTCGGCCAGTTTGAATTTCTCCCTGGGGAAAAGGGGTGTGAGGTGCTCGAAAGCCACCCGGTCCCTTACCACCTGGGGGTCCTGTCCGTTGATCTTGGAAACCTTGATCAGCGGGAAATATTTTTCTCCTTCCTTGGGAGGCCTTACATTTCCGAGTACGGTATCCCCTGTCTTAAGTCCGAACAGGCGGATCTGCGACTGGGAGACGTAAATATCATCGGGTGATGAAAGGTAGTTGTAGTCCGATGATCTCAGGAAACCATAGCCGTCAGACATGATATCCAAAACACCTTCGCTCTCGATGATGCTGTCGAATTCGTATTCGGGCTGTTTGTACTTGTTTTTGAGGTCCTTGTCGTAATTCTGGGACTTCTTGTCCTGCCCGTTATTCTGGTGAGATTTGTGGGTATTCTGCGACTTGCCGGAGTGGGAGGATGAGTCTTTCTTTTTGTGGTCTTTTTTGGAATGGTCCTTTTTTTGGTGGTCTTTCTTTCCTGTATCTTCAGAACTTTGAGTTGGCTTGCTTTCTTTGCTCTGTGGTTGCTGGTTAGAATCCTGGGCCTCTCCACCACTGTCATTGCGTGTTTTTCTGGGCCTAGGTTTGCGTTCCCTTTTATGCTCCTGGGGGGCTGGGCTCTCAACAATCTCGGCGGTTTCCTTCACCATTTTGGGATTGCTGGCCTGCAGGTCGAGGATCTGATAGACCAGGTCTAATTTCTTGAGGGTCTTGAACTTGGGAACTTTGAGGTTTTCGGCAATACTCTGAAGCTCAGGTAGCTTCATTGCCTTTAAATCGGAAATCTCAAACATTGAGTTTTGAATAAGTTATACGTAGATCTAAAAATTTGAAGTAATTGATACTTGGATTTACATGGGAATGGATTCCCAGTGGGTAAGTGCTATCTGTGATAACGGTTCAAAATTACAAAATATTTTGAATATTTGGTGGTTAATATTTAAAAAGACCTTTATTTTTGCAGGGCTAAAAATCCCGGATACCATGATCCAGCGCGTACAGACCCTCTATTTAACAGGAGTCATACTCCTCGGGGCGGTACTGCCCTTCTGGGTCTCGCTTTGGACGACAGGGGAAGAGGGGGTTGTATTTGCAAAGAATGAAATCGCGGTTTCGCTGGCCTTTTACGGGACAGCGGTTTTGGCTGCCCTTGCCATTTTCAAGTATAAGGACAGAAAAAGTCAGTTTGTACTGAACCGTTTCAATATGATAGTGAATCTTTTTTTACTGGGATTTTTCGTTTACCGGTCGCTAAACTTATCCGGAGGGGCTCAGGTCTCGGAGAAGGGTATTGGGATGCTGATTCCTGTTTTTTCTATCGTTTTACTGGTCCTGGCCAACAGGGCCATCAAAAAGGATGAAGATCTTGTAAAATCTGTTGACCGCTTACGTTAAACCTAACATCTTAGTAGTATTAGTGCGTGAAACCCCGGTGTCCAAACCGGGGTTTTTTGCTTTAATAATTGGAGTGCCGATTTTGTTTTATCTCTTGCCGAGTTCGATCACTTCAAGGTTCTCTATCTTCTCCTGATCGATTTGAAAACGCAGCATGGTCCGCACCTGGTGAAAACCCTGTTTCCCGCACGCTCCGGGATTCATGTGCAGCAATTCCAGTTTTTTGTCCCACATCACCTTCAGGATATGTGAGTGGCCACTGATAAAGAGTTTAGGGGGATTATCGGCCATTTTATTTTTTACCCTGGGGCTATACCGGTTGGGATAGCCTCCGATATGCGTGATCCACACGTCCACACCTTCACAGGTAAAACGCGCATCGAGGGGAAATTCCTTTTGCAGGACCGCGTTGTCGATATTCCCGTATACGGCCCTGAGCGGTTTGATAGCGGAAAGCCGGTCTGCCACCTCGAGGGTCCCAATATCCCCCGCATGCCATATCTCATCCGCCTGACGGGCGTATTTGCAGATCGCCTCGTCCAAATATCCGTGCGTGTCGGAGAGCAATAAGATTTTGGTCATTTTAGGGGTATATTTGTGCGTTACAAAAATAGAATTTCACATTGAGATATTTCATCGAGTTCGCATATGACGGCAGGGCCTATCACGGCTGGCAACGTCAACCCAAAGCCATCAGCATTCAACAGACCATGGAAGAGACCATGTCTACCCTGTTGAGAACCCCTGTACAGCTGGTGGGTGCCGGGAGAACAGATGCTGGAGTTCACGCCCGTCAGCTTTTTGCCCATTTTGATCTGGATGAATCTCCGGACTATGCAGACCTGGTCCACAGGCTGAACTCCTTTCTTCCCGACGATATTTCCGTGAAGCGAATCCTGCCCGTAAAGCTTGATGCCCATGCCCGTTTCGATGCCCTGGAAAGAACCTATGAATACCTGGTGGTGCAGGATAAAAATCCCTTTTTGTTCAACTGGGCGCATTACGTACACCTTCCCCTGGATGTCAAGGCGATGAACCTCGCCTGCACAGAACTGCTTAAACACACGGACTTCGAATGCTTCTCCAAGTCGAATACGGACGTAAAAACCTATATCTGCCACCTGAAGGAGGCCCGGTGGAGCAAACAGGAAGATCGATTGGTCTTCAGGATCACGGCCGACAGGTTCCTGCGGAATATGGTGAGGGCTATCGTCGGCACCCTGCTCGATGTAGGTTTGGGGAAATCGGCTGTAGAAGATGTTAATCATATTATAAAAAGCAGGGACAGGAGTGAAGCAGGGGTCTCAGTGCCTGCAAAAGGGCTATATTTGACGAAGATTTCATACCCGGAATCCCTATTTCAAATTCATGGATAAAGAAACCGGAAAAGCCTTTGATTACCGTCTCTTTAAACGCCTGATTGCTCAGACCAGGCCCTACAGGGTGACCTTTTACGGCGTAGCCCTTGCGGGAATTCTGCTGACCTTCTTTGCTGTGCTTACGCCCTATATCCTTCGCAACATCATTGATGACGCGATCACCCGGAAGGATATGGACCTGCTCTTCTGGCTTTCCCTGGCAATGCTTGGCGTCCTGTTGGGCCAGGTAGTATTTCAGCTGCTTTTCAATTACTACGCCAACTGGATGGGAGAATCGGTCATCCGGGATATCCGCGTCCTTCTCTTCAACCGGATGCTGGGTTTCAAGATGAAATACTTTGACAATTCCTCCATAGGGGTGCTGGTCACCAGGGCAGTTGCCGATATGCAGCGCATTGGGGAGATCTTTAGCCAGGGCTTCTTTACCATCGTTTCGGACCTGCTGAAAATGCTCGCAGCAGCCAGTATGATGGTCTATATGAACTGGAGGCTGGCCCTGATGGTCTTCGCCATCCTGCCCATCATCCTCTATGCAACACGCCTCTTCCAGAAAGCCATGAAAGTGGCCTTTATCGAGGTGAGGGCACAGGTCTCCAACCTGAATTCCTTCGTGCAGGAACGCATTACCGGGATGAAGATCGTGCAGCTGTTCAACCGGGAAAAGATAGAAAGTGCCAAGTTCAGGGAGATCAACAAGAAACACCAGGATGCCTGGCTGAAGACCGTATGGTATAACTCCTTCTTCTTCCCGGTGGCAGAGATCGTGACCTCTATCGCGATCGGACTTGTAGTATGGTACGGGGGATTGCGGAATATCGCCAATATCGAGGTCGACCTGGCCGGAACCATCTTTGCCTTCATCCTGTATATAGAAATGTTGTTCCGTCCACTGCGGCAGATCGCAGATAAGTTCAATACTTTGCAGATGGGGATGGTGGCAGCCAACAGGGTCTTTAAGATCCTGGATACGGACAGCAGGATACAGGATGACGGAACCTATGAAAAGAAACCGGTATCGGGGGATATCAGTTTCCGAAAGGTGCACTTCGGCTACCTGGAAGAAGAGGAAGTGCTGCACGGGATTTCCTTTGAGGTGAAAGCAGGGGAGACCGTCGCCATCGTCGGGGCTACAGGAGCGGGTAAGTCGACCATCATCAACCTTCTCAACCGCTTCTACGAAATCAACAGCGGCAGTATCTGTGTGGATGGGGTCGATATAAGGGAATACAGGCTAGCCTCCCTGAGGAAGAACATTGCCATCGTCCTGCAGGATGTCTTCCTCTTTGCGGATACCATCGCCAATAACATCACCCTGAAAGACGATTCTGTCACCACGGAAACCATAGAGGAGGCTGCCATGCGTATCGGTGTGCACGAATTCATCACTACCCTGCCAGGGGGCTACCAGTACAATGTGAAAGAGCGGGGTACCATGCTCTCCAGCGGGCAGCGTCAGCTGATCGCCTTTCTCAGGGCCTACGTCACTAACCCCAGTATCCTCATCCTGGACGAAGCCACTTCTTCCGTGGATACCTATACCGAACAACTGATCCAGAAAGCCACGGACAAGATCACGGAGGGGCGCACTTCCATCATCATTGCCCACCGTCTGGCCACGGTGAAAAAGGCAGACAAGATCATCGTCATGGATGCCGGAGAGATCGTGGAGATCGGCACCCACAAAGAACTGCTCAAGACAGACGGGTACTATTCCAAACTGTACGAGGCCCAGTTCCTGGCAGAGGAAGAGAACGTCGCCTGATCCCTTATTGTTTAGGTGCAAAATCCTGGAGTTCCAGGGTGCCCGTCATAAACATGACCGCATAGAATAAGAGGATGATTCCGAAATATCCGATCGCCGTGAGGATAAAGAACAGAATCGACCGCAATATCGCAGCAGCATTCTGGAAGCGATGAATCCTTTGCATGGCAAACACACTGTAACCGATCATCAGGAAAAGGGTGGGAAAGCTCAGATCGATATAAAATGAAGGCGCAAAGATCAGAACCGTCAGGGAGACCGGAAAAAGGAAGATACTCCATTGGGACAGGATGTAGATAAAGGCGATGATATATTCCGATAAGAGATATTCCTTGCGGTTAAAGGTCAGGAACCCTGCTATCGCGAAGACCGGGATATACAGGATGAAGAACAGGGAAGAATAGTCGAAAACGGTATTGTAAAGCTTGCCCGCCACCTCTTCCGAGAGTTGTTGTCCGTAAGCAAAAAAGATCTCGGGAGTCATGACCTTCTGCATGACGAAAACGATGATCCCGGATAAAGTCAGCGCGATCCCGAGATGGCTGATGGGATTGAGATACCTCCGTCTTACCCCCTGAATATAAGAATCGATCACCTGCTCCGGCCTGACAAGGAGCTGTACGAATGTGCGAATAAAGGTGTTGTCGAGATTAAAATACCTCTCCGTAATATCGTAGGTCAGATTCTTGAAAGTGAGCCTGTGGACCACTACCTTGGCCCCACAGGCAGGACAGTATTTAAAATCGGTTCGCTGTGGAGTCTGGCAATTCTTGCACTTCATATCAGAGCAGGTCTTTTTTGATAAGAGTCTCCAGTTCCCTCAGGTCCTTGTACATGATAAATTCCCCATTCTTGATATAGGAGATGCTCCCTGTTTCTTCGCTGATCACAAGAGCCAGGGCATCTGTTTTTTCCGTGATGCCAATAGCTGCTCTGTGCCTGAGGCCAAACCGCAGGGGGATATTGCGTTCCTGAGACAAGGGTAGGATCACCCGGGTGGCGATGATACGGTTACCCCGGATGATGGCAGCGCCGTCATGCAGGGGGCTGTTCTTGAAAAAGATACTTTCGAGGATGGGCAGGTTGACCTCCGCATTCATACGATCGCCGGAAGATTTTATAAAATCGAGGGAATTGTTGCGTTCTATGACCAGGATGGCTCCGGTCCGGCTCTTGGACATTTTTTCACAGGCTTCGAGGACAAGGCCCACCCTCAGGTCGGGGTCGATCCCATCCTGCTTCAAAAAACTGAAGCGCTTCCCAAAATTGCGTTTATTGGCCAGGTTCGTAGAACCGATCATCAGGAGGAATTTGCGTATCTCCTGCTGGAAGACCACGATGAGGGCGATAAGTCCCACCTGCATGAAGCCGCCCACCACACTGCTGATCATCTTCATGCCCAGTAACTGGGTGAATTTCCAAAAGGCCCAGATAAACACGATCCCCAGGAATATATTGACGGCGGCGGTACCACGGACAAGTTTATAGATGTAGTAGAGGAGTATGGCGACAAGAAGGATGTCCAGGAAGTCTGTAATCTTGAAATCCAGAAAATTCAGAAAGTCCAATCCGGTCGTTTTTGTAAAATTAGAAAAAATAGTGGATTCCTGCCTATGGGCTGGCATCACTTAGTTGGCCATAAAGGGCAACGCATTCCACGGCTTCCTTCACATCGTGCACCCTCAGGATACTTGCCCCTCCCAAAAGAGCCACCATGTTCAGGGCCGTTGTGCCATTCAGGGCCTCCGCGGGGGTTGTCCCGAGCACCTTGTAGATCATGGACTTCCGGCTGAGTCCGGCCAGGACGGGCACCCCTAAGGTGCTGAAAAGGGACAGCTGCCTCAGCAACTCGTAATTCTGTGCAATATTTTTAGCAAATCCAAAACCGGGATCGATCACCAGGTCGTGTATCCCCAGTGCCCTGGCCGAAGCCAGTCGCTCCGAAAAATAGTAACGGATATCCTCGACCAGATCGGTGTATGTATTCATATCCTTCATCGTACGGGGATTTCCCTTCATGTGCATCATGATATAAGGTACCCGTGCCTTGGCGACCGTTTCCATCATGCCAGGATCCAGGTGGCCTGCCGAAATATCGTTGATCAGGGCCACTCCGGCGTCCAGGGTTTCTTTGGCGACCTTGCTCCTGAAGGTATCTATGCTGATCAGGATGCCCGGGAAATGCCTGAGGAGCAATTCCACGACCGGGACGATGCGGCGCAACTCTTCTTCTACCGGGATATCGTCTGCCCCTGGCCTAGAACTGTAGGCACCGGCATCGATAAAGGCCGCACCTTCCTGCAGCATCTTTTCGGTCTGAGAGAGGATGCTTTTTTCATCCTTGTATTTTCCTCCGTCATAGAAAGAATCCGGGGTCAGGTTTAAGACCCCCATCACTTTGGGGATGCTGAGATCGATCAGTTGTCCTTTGCAGTTCAGAGTCATCATGGGATTGCAGGCTGTCTTCTGGGCGAATTCATTTTGCCGATTTAGATTAAACACCGACCTTTGGGGCCGAT
>NZ_JBFGBM010000116.1:0-8595 GCF_041567615.1 Muriicola sp. | reverse complement strand
TAGAGCGTTTCCTTGGTAAGGAAGAGGTCACGGGTTCAATTCCCGTCGTTGGCTCTACGATTGGAAAAATTTGGACACTAATATAAACTAAGATCAAAATTCATTAAAATGGCAAAGGAAACCTTTAATCGTTCCAAACCGCACTTAAATATAGGTACTATTGGACACGTTGACCCCGGTAAAACTACATTGACTGCCGCTATTACTACTGTATTGGCGAATGCAGGACTATCCGAAATCAGGAGCTTCGACTCTATCGATAATGCACCTGAAGAAAAAGAAAGGGGTATTACGATCAACACGTCTCACGTTGAGTACCAGACAGCCAATCGTCACTATGCTCACGTTGACTGTCCTGGTCACGCCGACTACGTGAAGAACATGGTTACCGGTGCTGCTCAAATGGACGGTGCCATTCTCGTTGTTGCTGCAACAGACGGACCTATGCCACAAACCCGTGAGCACATCCTTCTGGGACGTCAGGTAGGTATTCCACGTATCGTTGTCTTCCTGAACAAAGTAGATATGGTAGATGATGAGGAGCTTCTCGAACTCGTTGAAATGGAAGTAAGGGAATTGCTTACCTTCTATGAGTACGACGGTGATAACGGTCCTGTGATCGCAGGTTCTGCCCTGGGCGCGCTCAACGGTGAGCAAAAGTGGGTTGACACCGTGATGGAGCTGATGGAAGCCGTTGATACCTGGATTGAACTTCCTGAAAGGGATGTTGACAAGCCTTTCCTGATGCCTGTTGAAGACGTATTTACCATCACCGGACGTGGAACTGTTGCCACAGGTCGTATCGAAACAGGTGTGGCCAACACCGGAGATCCTGTAGATATCATCGGAATGGGTGCTGAGAAACTGACTTCCACTATCACAGGGGTTGAGATGTTCCGCAAGATCCTCGACAGAGGTGAAGCCGGAGATAACGTAGGGATCCTCCTCAGAGGTATCGAGAAGTCTGATATCAAAAGAGGTATGGTAATCTGCAAGCCAGGTTCTGTCAAGCCACATGCGAAGTTTGAGGCTGAGGTCTATATCTTGAAAAAAGAAGAAGGTGGTAGGCACACTCCTTTCCACAACAACTATCGTCCACAGTTCTATGTAAGGACTACAGACGTTACAGGAACCATCAACCTGCCCAGCGGAGTTGAAATGGTAATGCCAGGTGATAACCTTACCATTTCTGTAGATCTCCTTCAGCCAATCGCCCTTAACGTGGGTCTGCGTTTCGCGATCCGTGAAGGTGGTAGGACCGTAGGAGCCGGTCAGGTTACCAAGATTTTAGATTAATTCTAAGAAGTAAATAAGCATGAGGGTGTCCCGCTACGGCGGGATGCCTTTCCATGCAAATAGATACGGGTGTAGCTCAGTTGGTAGAGCACCGGTCTCCAAAACCGGGTGTCGGGAGTTCGAGTCTCTCCTCCCGTGCACAGATAGAGAACTTAGGGGGGTTAAGAGAACGGTCGATTTGCCTCTCCCCATTTAATCAGTACAGCATGTTTACCTATATAAAAGAATCCTTTGAAGAGTTGAAACACAACGTCTCCCTGCCCACCAGGGCCGAGGCTTCTAACCTGATGGTAATCGTCGCTGTTTTTTCCATCCTGTTCGCCCTGGCAACCTGGGGTGTGGATACGGTGTTCAGCAAATTGATCCAACTGTATTTCAACACCTTAAACTAACGTAGGCCATGTCTGAAGTTCTGGAGAAAAAGTGGTATGTGGTACGGGCCGTTAGCGGTCAGGAAAACAAGATCAAGGGCTATATAGAGTCGGAGGTTGAAAGGGCCGGCTTTGGGGATTACCTCGAAGAGGTTCTGGTGCCTACCGAAAAGGTGGTTCAGATCCGCAATGGAAAGAAGATCAACAAAGAAAGGGTCTATTTCCCCGGATATATAATGATTAAGGCCAACCTGGGAGGTGAGATGATTCACATCATCCGTTCCATCACCAATGTGATCGGATTCCTGGGCGAAACCAAAGGCGGAGACCCTGTGCCGCTTCGAAAGAGCGAAGTGAACCGCATGCTCGGGAAGGTGGATGAGCTGGCTGTCAATACAGACAGCGTGGCCATTCCTTTTGTGCTGGGGGAAACAGTCAAGGTGATAGATGGACCCTTCAACGGTTTCAACGGAACCGTGGAGCGCATCAACGAGGAGAAACGCAAACTGGAGGTGATGGTGAAGATCTTTGGAAGAAAGACCCCTCTGGAATTGAGTTACATGCAGGTAGAAAAAGTATAATACAAATGTTACATATATAAAGGCTGTGTTGCTTCCAATTTAAACACGGTTTTGACATTTAATTTTAAACAATGGCAAAAGAAGTAAGTAAAGTAGTTAAACTACAAGTTAGGGGAGGTGCTGCGAATCCATCGCCACCGGTTGGACCCGCTTTAGGTGCTGCCGGCGTTAACATCATGGAGTTCTGTAAGCAATTCAATGCCAGGACCCAGGACAAGCAGGGAAAAGTCCTGCCTGTGGTTATCACCGTGTACAAGGACAAGTCGTTTGACTTTGTCGTGAAGACACCACCAGCGGCAGTACAACTTATGGAAGCGGCTAAGATTAAAAAAGGATCTGGCGAACCTAACCGAGTTAAATCAGGGAATGTTACCTGGGACCAGGTGAAAGCTATCGCAGAAGACAAAATGGTGGACCTCAATGCGTTCACTGTTGAATCTGCTATGAGCATGGTTGCCGGAACTGCGAGATCCATGGGTCTCAAAGTCGCAGGTAAGAAACCTTTTTAAATCTTATAAAGGCATTTTTATATGGGAAAATTAACCAAGAAGCAAAAAGAAGCCAGGGCAAAAATTGAGAAAGACAAACTCTACTCCCTGGAAGAAGCTTCTGCCCTGATCAAGGAAATCACCAAAACCAAATTTGATGCATCTGTCGACATCGCTGTCCGCCTGGGCGTGGATCCGCGTAAGGCAAACCAGATGGTACGGGGGGTAGTGACCCTGCCTCACGGTACCGGGAAAGATGTAAAAGTACTGGCCCTGGTGACTCCGGACAAGGAAGCAGAGGCAAAGGAAGCCGGTGCGGATTTCGTCGGTTTGGATGAGTATCTCGACAAGATCAAAGGCGGGTGGACAGACGTTGACGTCATTATCACCATGCCGAGTGTGATGGGTAAACTCGGTCCCCTTGGTAGGGTGCTGGGGCCACGTGGTCTCATGCCTAACCCCAAGACGGGAACCGTGACCATGGACATCGGCAAGGCTGTATCTGAAGTGAAAGCCGGTAAGATAGATTTCAAAGTAGATAAGACCGGGATCGTTCACGCTGCCATAGGAAAGGCTTCCTTTCCTGCAGAAAAGATCGCGGGTAATGCCAAAGAACTCCTAGATACGCTGGTGAAATTGAAACCCACAGCGGCTAAAGGAGTGTACATGAAGAGCATCTACATGTCAAGCACCATGAGTCCAAGTGTTCAATTAGATCCCAAAGCGGTTTAATTCTGAAAATGTAACGAAATGACAAGAGAAGAAAAAGCTACGGTAATAAAAGATCTGACTGCACAGTTGGCCGAGAACTCGACCATTTACCTGGCCGATATTTCGGGCTTGGATGCCATCACAACTTCTGATCTGAGAAGGGCCTGTTTTAAGGCAAACATCAAGCTCTCTGTGGTCAAGAACACCTTGCTGGCAAAAGCCATGGAGGCTTCTGACAAAGAATTCGGGGATCTCCCTGGAGTACTTACGGGAAATACCTCCCTGATGTTCTCTGAAACAGGTAATGCCCCGGCCAAACTGATCAAAACCTTCAGGAAGAAGGCCGATAAACCCTTGTTGAAAGGGGCTTTTATCGAAGAGGCCATCTATGTTGGGGACGATAAGTTAGATACCCTGGTAAGCATTAAGTCTAAGGAAGAAATGATCGGAGACATCATTGGATTGCTCCAGTCTCCTGCCAAGAATGTGATCTCCGGCCTGAAATCAGGTGGAGGCAAACTCGCAGGCATCCTCAAGACCTTATCAGAACGATAATCAGTACGCACTAAAACAAGTATATTTTAAAATTTTATTAAACGATAGAAAAATGGCAGATTTAAAAGAATTCGCAGAACAGTTGGTCAACCTTACCGTAAAAGAGGTAAACGAATTGGCTGACATCCTTAAAGAAGAGTATGGCATCGAGCCTGCTGCTGCAGCGGTAGCTGTTGCTGCTGGTGGAGCTGCCGGAGGTGGAGAAGCTGAAGCCGCTGAAGAGAAAACAGAATTTGATGTGATCCTGAAAGCAGCCGGTGCCTATAAACTCGCAGTGGTTAAACTGGTGAAGGAACTGACCGGTCTTGGGCTGAAAGACGCTAAAGACATCGTAGACAGTGCACCAAAAGCCGTCAAGGAGGCTGTGTCTAAGGACGAAGCCGAAGGCATCAAAAAATCTTTGGAAGAAGCAGGAGCAGAAGTTGAGCTTAAATAATTGCTACGACCATATGGTTTTGGTTTAGGTCTTTCCGCCTTACGGTGGCTAGACCTAAACCCTTTTATAGATAGTATATAAAGTCATATACCACCCATCACAGTATTCACGTTCAAAATTTTGTCCATAGATGTTCACAAAACAGACTGAAAGAATAAGTTTCGCATCCGCTAAGAACATACCGGACTACCCGGATTTCTTGGACATTCAGATTAAATCATTTCAAGATTTTTTTCAGCTTGAAACAAAATCTGACGAGAGGGGCAATGAAGGGCTGTACAACACCTTCATGGAAAACTTTCCCATCACCGATACAAGGAACCAATTCGTATTGGAGTTCCTCGATTACTTTATAGACCCTCCGCGTTATTCCATTCAGGAGTGTATAGAACGCGGACTCACCTACAGTGTGCCTCTCAAAGCCAGGCTTAAGCTGTATTGTACAGATCCGGAGCACGAGGATTTTGAGACCATCGTTCAGGATGTCTACCTGGGGACCATCCCCTACATGACCCCCAGCGGGACCTTTGTGATCAACGGGGCTGAGCGTGTGGTAGTTTCCCAGTTGCACCGTTCACCCGGTGTCTTCTTCGGGCAGTCCTTCCACGCCAACGGTACCAAGTTGTACTCTGCCAGAGTGATCCCCTTTAAGGGTTCCTGGATCGAGTTTGCTACGGACATCAACAGCGTGATGTACGCCTACATCGACAGAAAGAAAAAATTACCGGTAACCACCCTGTTCAGGGCGATCGGGTTCGAGAGGGACAAGGATATCCTCGAGATCTTCGACCTCTCTGAAGAGGTGAAGGTCACAAAAACGGGCCTTACCAAGGTCCTCGGACGAAAACTCGCCGCCAGGGTACTCAATACATGGCATGAGGATTTCGTGGATGAGGATACCGGAGAGGTGGTTTCCATTGAACGTAATGAGATCATCCTCGACAGGGATACCATCCTGGAGAAAGACCACATACAGCAGATCATAGACGCCGAAGTGAAGACCATCCTCCTGCACAAGGAGAACAACGCACAAAGCGACTATGCCATCATCCACAATACACTTCAGAAAGACCCCACTAACTCGGAAAAAGAGGCTGTGGAACATATCTACCGCCAGCTGAGGAATGCAGAACCGCCGGATGAGGAGACTGCCAGGGGTATCATAGACAAACTGTTCTTCTCAGACCAGAGGTACAACCTCGGGGAAGTGGGAAGGTACAGGATGAACAAGAAACTGGGACTCGATATCGGGATGGACAAACAGGTCCTCACCAAGGAGGATATCATCACCATTATCAAGTACCTCATCGAGCTGATCAACTCCAAAGCGGAGATCGACGATATTGACCACCTTTCCAACCGAAGGGTAAGGACCGTGGGCGAGCAGCTTTCCGCACAGTTCGGTGTGGGACTGGCACGTATGGCCAGGACGATCCGTGAAAGGATGAACGTTAGGGACAACGAGGTATTTACACCGATCGACCTGATCAATGCGAAGACCCTTTCTTCGGTCATCAATTCCTTCTTCGGGACCAACCAGCTGTCCCAGTTCATGGACCAGACCAACCCCCTTGCGGAGATCACTCACAAGAGGAGGCTGTCTGCTCTGGGACCGGGCGGACTTTCAAGGGAAAGGGCCGGATTCGAGGTAAGGGACGTTCACTATACCCACTACGGAAGGCTTTGCCCGATCGAGACCCCTGAAGGGCCTAACATCGGACTCATCTCTTCCCTTTCTGTTTTTGCCAAGGTGAACTCCATGGGCTTCCTGGAGACCCCTTACCGGAAGGTCGCAGACGGAAAAGTGGATACCAAGGACTACGTTTTCCTCAGTGCAGAGGAAGAAGAGGGAATGAAGATCGCCCAGGCGAACATTCCCCTGAAGAAGGACGGCGCTATAGACAGGGAGAAGGTGATCGCACGGGAGGAAGGAGACTTCCCCGTCGTGGATCCCTCCGAAGTGAATTACACGGACGTGGCGCCCAATCAGATCGCTTCCATATCTGCATCCCTGATCCCATTCCTGGAGCACGATGATGCCAACCGGGCCCTGATGGGATCCAACATGATGCGGCAGGCAGTACCCCTTTTGAAACCCCAGTCGCCCATTGTGGGAACCGGACTCGAGAGGCAGGTGGCTTCGGATTCACGTGTACTGATCAATGCAGAAGGTGACGGGGTCATCGAATACGTAGACGCCCAGAAGATCGTCATCAAGTACAATCGTACCGATGAGGAAAGACTGGTGAGTTTTGACGAAGATTCCAAGACATACGAGCTGGTGAAGTTCCGTAAAACGAACCAGGGAACCAGCATCAACCTCAAGCCTATCGTAAGGAAAGGGGATAAGGTGAAAAAAGGACAGGTCCTCTGTGAGGGTTATGCGACCGAAAGCGGAGAACTGGCCCTGGGTAGGAACCTGAAAGTGGCCTTTATGCCCTGGAAGGGATACAACTTCGAGGATGCGATCGTGATCTCCGAAAAGGTAGTACGGGAAGATATCTTCACCTCGATCCATATCGACGAATACTCGCTTGAAGTTCGGGATACCAAACTGGGAGCTGAGGAACTGACCAATGACATCCCCAATGTTTCTGAAGAGGCTACCAAAGATCTGGACGAATACGGGATGATCCGCATCGGGGCAGAGGTAAAACCCGGAGACATCCTTATAGGGAAGATCACTCCAAAAGGAGAATCAGATCCTACTCCGGAAGAAAAACTCCTTCGCGCCATTTTTGGCGACAAGGCCGGGGACGTAAAGGATGCCTCTTTGAAAGCCTCGCCATCGCTCAGAGGAGTGGTGATCGACAAGAAATTGTTCTCGAGATCCATCAAGGACAAGCGCAAGCGTTCTGAGGACAAGGAGGCGATCAACGCCCTGGAACTGGAATACGAAGTAAAATTCCAGGAACTGAAAGACATCCTGGTAGAAAAACTCTTTAAACTGGTCAACGGTAAAACCTCTCAGGGAGTGGTCAATGACCTGGGTGAAGAAGTGCTGCCAAAAGGCAAGAAGTACACCATGAAGATGCTCAATGCCGTGGACGATTTCGCCCACCTGGTAAGTGGCAGCTGGACAACGGATAAAGCGACCAATGTGATGGTAGCCGACCTGTTGCACAACTACAAGATAAAACTTAACGACCTGCAGGGGAACCTGAGAAGGGATAAGTTCACCATCTCCGTAGGGGATGAACTGCCAGCCGGGATCATGAAACTGGCCAAGGTATACATCGCCAAGAAGCGAAAGCTGAAGGTAGGGGACAAGATGGCAGGACGCCACGGGAACAAAGGTATCGTGGCGCGTATCGTCCGTCAGGAAGACATGCCATTCCTCGAGGATGGAACACCTGTAGACATCGTGCTGAACCCGCTTGGGGTACCTTCGAGGATGAATATCGGACAGATCTATGAAACCGTATTGGGCTGGGCAGGTCAAAACCTGGGTCAGAAATACGCTACCCCGATCTTTGACGGGGCCACGATAGACGAGATCGATAAGCTTACGGACGAGGCCGGTATCCCGAGATTCGGACACACCTATCTCTATGACGGTGGAACCGGGGAGCGTTTTGATCAGGCGGCAACCGTGGGTGTGATCTACATGCTCAAACTGGGCCACATGGTCGATGACAAGATGCACGCCCGATCTATCGGACCTTATTCCCTCATCACCCAGCAACCTTTGGGAGGTAAGGCACAGTTCGGTGGACAGCGTTTCGGGGAAATGGAAGTGTGGGCCCTGCAGGCCTACGGAGCCTCTGCGACCCTGAGGGAAATCCTCACCGTGAAGTCTGACGACGTGATCGGAAGGGCGAAGACCTATGAGTCTATCGTCAAGGGAGAGACCATGCCGGAACCCGGCTTGCCGGAATCCTTCAACGTATTGATGCACGAGCTGAAAGGCCTCGGCCTCGATATACGACTGGAGGAATAATATAAGTACCTGTTACACAATCATTTAGTATCACCAATAGCATTATGGCTAGACATCACGATAACACAGCAGTAAAGAGGTTTAACAAGATTTCCATCGGTCTGGCTTCTCCGGAAGCCATCCTGGCTGAGTCCAGGGGGGAGGTCCTCAAGCCTGAGACGATCAATTACAGGACGCACAAGCCGGAAAGGGACGGGTTGTTCTGTGAGCGTATCTT
>NZ_JBFGBM010000115.1:0-8682 GCF_041567615.1 Muriicola sp. | reverse complement strand
ATGATGGGGAATGTAGTGGTATGGAAACCCAGTGACAGCCAGATTTTCTCGGCCAAGGTACTTGTCGACGTATTCAAAGAGGCAGGCCTGCCAGACGGGGTGATCAATGTGGTCTACGGAGATCCTGTAATGATCACCGATCATGTGCTGACACATCCGGATTTTTCAGGATTGCATTTTACGGGATCCACTGACGTATTCAGGAACCTGTGGACGCAGATCGGGAACAATATTCACAACTACAAGACCTACCCACGCATCGTAGGGGAAACCGGAGGGAAGGACTTTATCCTGGCTCATCCCACCGCCAAACCGAAGCAGGTGGCCACGGCCATCGTACGCGGGGCATTTGAATTCCAGGGTCAGAAGTGCAGTGCGGCCTCCAGGGTATACTTGCCTAAATCAACTGCTGAGGAGATCCTGGCGGAGGTGAAAAAAGACATGGAATCCTTTAATCCACCCGGTTCTCCTGAAGATATGAACAACTTTGTCACAGCGGTGATACACGAAGGAGCCTTCAACAAGCTGGCCTCCTATATAGATAAGGCCAAAAAAGACAAGGAGGCATCTGTTTTCGCCGGTGGCGGATATGACAAGAGTAAGGGCTACTTCATTGAACCCACGGTAATCCTTACGACAGACCCCCATTACGTGACCATGGAAACGGAGCTTTTCGGGCCGGTCGTTACCGTCTATGTGTACGAAGACAAGGACTGGAATAACGTACTGGAACTGGTGGATACTACCTCTCCCTATGCGCTTACCGGTGCTGTGATGGCCACGGATCGCTATGCGATTGAGCAAGCCACTAAAGCCCTTGAGAATTCGGCAGGTAACTTCTATATCAATGACAAACCCACAGGAGCCGTTGTGGGTCAGCAACCGTTCGGCGGTGCCAGGGCTTCAGGGACGAACGACAAGGCCGGATCGGCCCAGAACCTCCTGCGCTGGGTTTCACCCCGTCTGATCAAGGAGACTTTCGTCAGTCCGGAAGACTACAGATATCCATTCCTGGGATAGGAAACTAACTGAAAATACGGCCCTCAAGAACTATTTTTCTTGGGGGCTTTTTTTATGGTAAGAAGGCCCAAATACACGACCCGTTATACTATCAATGTAAATTTAACGTTAATTATTTGTAAATTTAATGTAACTTTAGAGTATCAATCGATCGTGTCATGAACAATTCCGCCTCTAGAAAAAAACAGCAAAGGAAAACAGAAACAGGGTTATTTAACCTTTATGGAATACTGAAGAGATATGCCCAAAAGTGCCGCTATTCCTATCTTTCTAATTTGTATCTGTGATCCCCGAAAGAGTTATAAGGGAAGGTGTACCACCACTTTGGTATCAAAAAAGTCTTCTTTAAAATATTCCGACAGGGGATAGATATGCGCCTTTGAAAAACCTTGTAATTCTTCGGTGAGATCCCCTCCCTTGAGGTATAATATGCCATTTTTCAGGGGATGTACCGATTTTTGACGGATCCTCCCATCTACCCAACGCACAAAGGAAGGCATAGCCGCCACCGCCCTGCTGACGATAAAATCGAATGAGCCCTGCAGCTCCTCTACGCGGGAATGCACTGCATTTACGTTATTCAATCCGAGTCCGTCTATCACCTCCTTTACGACCCTCATCTTTTTCCCGATAGAATCCACCAGGGTAAACTGTGTCTCCGGGAACAGGACCGCGAGGGGGATACCCGGAAAACCCCCACCCGTTCCTACATCGAGTACCCTGCTGCCGGGCAGGAAGGATATGACCTTTGCGATCCCCAGAGAGTGCAGAATATGCCTCAAATACAATTCATCCACATCTTTCCTCGAAACCACATTGATTTTTTGATTCCAATCCTGATACAGACCTGCCATAGCGGTAAACTGCCTGGTCTGCGTATCAGTGAGTTCGGGAAAATATTTCAGAATCAGATCTGTATTCATCCTGAATTTTACGTCAAAAATAGGTTAATTTGAACCTACCTTTTATGATAATTTAAGATTTTCAGGGCATTAAAAAGAGTTGTATTACGTTATCTTTACACCTTTGAATTTATTTTATGGAGAAAACTACGGTCAGATTTTCAAGAAAAGACTCTGCAAACTTTTTCAGAACACTCAACAAAAGGGTCAATGAATATTTCGAAACCCATAACCTCAAAAAGACAGGGAACTGGCGTCTTCACCTGAAGACGGCGGTTATGTTTTCCCTCTTCTTCGCCCCTTATTTCCTGATCCTCACCCTCGACCTGCCCAACTGGGCCAATCTGTTGCTGACCATGACCATGGGAGTGGGGATGGCCGGAGTGGGCATGAACGTAATGCACGACGGGAATCACGGTTCTTATTCCACCAAAACGTGGGTAAACAAACTCATGGGCAGCAGTATTTACATCCTCGCCGGCAATGTTTACAACTGGCAGGTACAGCACAATGTACTACACCATACCTATACCAACATCCATAACCACGATGAGGACCTTGAAGCAGGGCGCATCCTCAGGTTTTCAAAACACGCCAAATGGCACCGTTTCCATAAATTTCAACATTATTACAGCGTATTCCTGTATGGCCTGCTGACCTTCAACTGGGCGCTTACCACTGATTTCATGCAGATGTACCGCTACACAAAGCGGAAGCTCTCTTACGGGAAATTTCCTAATCCCGTTATCAACTGGAGTGTGCTTTTGATCACCAAATCGATCTATATAACCGTGTGGATTGTCTTACCCATGGTCTTTCTCAGCATAGCCTGGTGGAAGATCCTGCTCGGTTTTTTCATCATGCACTATGTGGCCGGAGTGATACTGAGTGTGGTATTCCAGCTGGCACATGTGGTAGACGAAGCGGAAACACCCCTCCCTGAAGAGGATGGTTCCATGAAAAATACCTGGGCCATTCATCAGTTGTTCACCACGGTGAACTTCGGGACCCGAAACAGAATCGTAAATTGGTTTACGGGCGGACTCAACCACCAGGTTGAACATCACATCTTCCCCAACATCAGCCATATCCATTACACAAAAATCTCCAAAATTGTGAAAGAAACGGCCCGGGAGTTTAATTTGCCCTACAACGAATACAAAACTACCAGAAAAGCCATAATTTCGCACTTCAGGCATTTGAGGGAACTCGGTAGAAATCCCCGGATGCAGTATCAATAATTAGTTAGACCAACATGAGCAACGCCTTATCCGATAGAATCAACAAACTCTCTACTTCGGCCACCCTCGCTATGGCCGCCAAGGCCAGGGAGCTGAGAAATGAGGGAAAAGACATCATCGGCCTGAGTCTGGGGGAACCCGACTTCAATATCCCGGATTTTATCAAGGAAGCCGCCAAAAAGGCCATCGATGAAAACTACAGCAGTTATTCCCCTGTAGATGGGTATGCGGATCTGAAACTCGCGATATCCAATAAATTCAAGAGAGACAACAACCTGGAGTACAAACCCAGTCAGATCGTGGTCTCTACAGGAGCCAAACAATCCCTTGCCAACGTGGCCATGGTCATGCTGAACAAGGGAGATGAGGTCATCCTTCCTGCCCCCTACTGGGTGAGCTACCGCGACATCGTACAGCTGGCAGAAGGCACCCCGGTTGAAGTACCTACGAGCATAGAGACGGATTTTAAGATGACCCCTTCCCAGCTCCGCGATGCCATTACCCCAAAGACCAAGATGCTCTGGTTCAGCTCCCCCTGTAACCCCAGCGGATCTGTTTACAGTGAGAAAGAACTCAGGGGCCTGGCAGAAGTACTCGCAGACCACCCCCAGATCTATGTAGTCTCTGATGAGATCTACGAACACATCAATTTCCGGGGCAAACACGCCAGTATAGCCTCAATAGCAGGGATGTATGACAGGACCATCACCGTGAATGGAGTATCCAAGGCCTTTGCCATGACCGGGTGGAGGATCGGTTATATAGGGGCAGCCGACTGGATCGCCAAGGCCTGTACCAAATTCCAGGGACAGATCACCAGCGGAGCCAACGCCATAGGTCAGCGTGCAACCATCGCCGCCCTCGAGGCGCCGGTGAGCAAAATTCAGTTCATGATAGACAAATTCAGGGAACGCAGGGACCTGATACTATCCCTTTTGGGCACTATCGATGGCTTTAAACTCAATGTACCCGAAGGAGCATTTTACGTCTTCCCGGACATCTCCAATTACTTTGGGAAAGAACTGAGGGGCAAAAAGATCGACAATGCGTCCGATTTTGCCATGTACCTGCTGGAACACGCTAATGTGGCCACGGTCACGGGTGAAGCCTTCGGCAACCCGGATTGTATTCGTATTTCTTATGCAGCTTCTGAGAAAGAGATCAGGGAAGCGGTTGACAGGATCAAGAAAGCACTTTAAATTTCCTTACGTCCTTTTCCAGAAGTAGGGTGTCATAAGGATAAGGACCGTAAAGAGTTCCAGCCTTCCGGCAAGCATCAGGAATCCACACCACCACTTACCGAGTTCAGGCAAGCTGTTGAAATTGTTGAGCGGACTCAGGCTGCCGAATGCAGGGCCCACATTTCCCAGGGCAGAGGCGGCCCCTCCGATAGAAGAATCAAAATCAAGCCCGAGGAAGCCCAGGACCAGCGCTCCGATCACGAACAGCAGCATGTAAAGTACGAAGAAACCGATCACGTTATAGACCACGTGCTCTGTAACGGTCTTATTGTTAAACCTTACCGGGATCACCGCATTGGGGTGGAGCGTCCTCTTAAACTCAAGCAGTCCATTCTTAATGATCAGGATGTGCCTCATGATCTTGATCCCTCCGGCCGTAGATCCTGCTGAGCCTCCGGCGAACATCAGTCCGAAAAAGAAAACCGTGATAAAAGGGGTCCAGGCGGTAAAATCGGCCGACACAAACCCCGTGGTAGTGACCACCGCCACTACCTGGAAAAGGGCATGCCTGAATGCGCTCTCCGCTTGCCCCAGCACCTTTGGATGGTAATCGGAAACAGGAACCTCTGCCATGAAATAGATGACCAGGGCCACGGCGATCACGATGAGCAATGTGAAGATCACATAGTATTTAAATTCCTCATCCCTGAGTACTTTCTGTACCTTTCCCTTAAAGGCAAAATAGCTCAATACGAAGTTGCTCCCGGCCAGGAACATAAAAAAGATGACGATGTACTGGATCAAAGGCTGGTTGTTCCAGTAGGCCAGACTGGCGTTCTTCGTGGAAAATCCTCCGGTTGAAAGGGTGGCCAGGGAATGGTTGATCGCATCAAAAAAGGTCATCCCAGCGGCATAGAGCAGGATGGTCTCAGCGACCGTATAACCAAAGTAGATCAACCAGAGGCGTTTGGCCGTATCGGTAATCCTGGGGTGCAGTTTGTCGGCACTGGGGCCGGGAGCTTCGGCGGCGAACAATTGCATTCCTCCAATACCCAATAATGGGAGAATGGCGATGGCCAGGACGATAATCCCCATCCCTCCTATCCAGTGTGTCAGGCTTCGCCAGAAGAGGATCCCTTCAGGCAGTACTTCGATGTCATCAATGATGGATGCCCCGGTAGTGGTGTACCCGGACATGGTCTCGAAAAAAGCGTTGGTAACATCCGGAATTGCGCCGGTAAAAATATAGGGCAGTACTCCAGAAGCCGCCATGATGATCCATCCAAAGGTAACAATGATATACCCTTCTTTACGGGAGACTTCCTTGTCATGGCCCCGGGTCAGGAACATGGACATCACACCAATCATCATGGTAACGATAGAGGCCAGGGTGATATCCAGGGTTACTCCATCTTCATAGATTCCGCTCACTACAGCCGCCAGCAACATGAAGCCCCCATTACACAGGAGGAGGAGCCCCATGAGGTGAATGATGATTTTGGTGTTGAATCCCATCCTACAGGAATAAGCGTTCTATCTTCTGTATGGCCTGGGGGAGACAGCAAACTACAACACGGTCGCCTGCAGTAATCTCAAAATCTCCCAGGGCGACCATTCCTTTCCCGTCCCGGATCACCCCTCCTATTATGGCATTTCTCGGAAAGTCGAGATCCCTAATCACCTGTCCGTCCATTTTTGAATCCGATTTTACCACGAATTCAAGGATCTCCGCATTGAGGTTGTTCAGCCTTGTCAGGGCCACCACTTCTCCTTTGCGGATATATCTGAAGATGTTGTTGGCGGCCAGGAGTTTCTTGTTGATCAGGGTATCGATACCGATGGACTGGGACAGCTGGAAATAGTCCATATTCTCCACCAGAGCTATGGTCTTCTTGATGTGTTTGGATTTGGCTACCAGACAGGACATGATATTCGTCTCTGAATTCCCCGTGACCGCGATAAAGGCATCCATGGATTCCAGGCTTTCCTCTTCAAGGAGCTCCACGTTGCGTCCATCTCCGTTGATCACCAGGGCATTGGGAAGGATATCAGCCAGGTCAAAGGCCTTTTCCTTGTTCTTCTCTATGAGTTTCACGTTGAATTTCCGGGCACAGAGATCTCGTGCTGCCTTGAATCCCACCTTGCTGCCGCCGAGGATCATCACATTCTTCAGGGCTTCCTTTTTCTTCCCTGTGAGCTTGTACAATTCATCCACCCCCTTTTTATCAGTAATAAAATACACCTGGTCTTCGGCTTTGAAGACAGTGTCGCCCCTGGGGATCAGGGTATATTGCGTTCCCCTGCGCTGCATGGCAATGGGCATAAAATGGAGTTCAGGGAAGATGGATGCCGCTTCCTTGACCGATTTTCCTACAAAAGGGGCACCTTTGGGCAGGGAAACCCCAACCATGATTAAGGCGCCGTCCTCAAATTCATAGGTGTCGTGGAAGGCAGACTGATTCAGGAGTAGCTGGATTTCCGAAGCCGCGAGTTCCTCCGGAGAGATCAGTTCATCAATTCCGAGTTCTTCAAAGTTGATTCTTTCCCGGTAGTCGAGGAATTCGGTATTGGAGATCCGGGCAATGGTCCTTTTGCATCCGAGCTGTTTGGCCAGCATGCAAAGAGTGATATTGGTAGTTTCCGATGAAGTGACCCCGATGACGAGGTCAGAACCCTCCACCCGCGCCTCCTGCAATACGGAAAGGGAGGTTGCATCTCCTCTTAGAACCCTGATATCCAAATGGTTATCGGCGTAGATCAGACTTTCCTTGTGGGTGTCGATCAGTGTGATGTCCTGTGATTCGTAAGAGAGTAGTTTAGCCAAATGAAAGCCTACTTCGCCTGCACCAGCGATGATAATCTTCATGAGCAATTAAGGTCTTTAATCATAACGCACAGACCGTCTTGGAAGTTCAATCCCGATCTTGTTTCCACGGCACTTACCAAAGGAAGAGTTGCATGGACTGCGGAGCAAAATTACACAATTTTATTTCAACCCTGTCCATTGGAAGCTTTGTTTTAAAAACCGTGTTTGCCGTGGAACCAGCCTCCGGAACAATGGCTTTGTGTTATCTTTGCACAAAATTTACGCTATGTCGAAGAATGTGACTCCCTACAAGGATACTGAAAGGGGCAAGAAAGAACAGGTAACCTCCATGTTCGATGCCATTTCGGGGGAATACGACGGCCTTAACCGGGTGATCTCATTCGGGATCGATGTAAAGTGGCGGAAGCGGGTGGTCAGAATCCTCAGGGAAAGGTCTCCGGAAACCATTCTGGACATCGCGACCGGGACGGGAGACCTGGCCATAAACCTGGTGGAAACAGGTGCTTCCAGGATCGTGGGACTGGATATTTCTAAGGGTATGCTCGAGGTGGGCAAAAAGAAAGTGAGACAAAGGGAGCTGAATGATAAGGTGGAAATGCTCGTCGGAGACAGTGAGGATCTGCAGTTCGGAGAAAATAGCTTTGATGCCGTCACTGTGGCCTTTGGCGTTCGAAATTTTGAAAACCTGGAGAAGGGACTCAGCGAGATCTACAGGGTTTTGAAACCCAAAGGCACCCTGGTCATTTTGGAAACTTCTGTCCCCACAAAAACACCCTTTAAACAGGGGTATGCCTTCTACACCAAGTACATCCTTCCCACCATAGGTAAAGTATTCTCCAAGGACAGGTCGGCTTACCGCTATCTCAGCGAGTCGGCTTCCGTATTCCCACATGGAAAAGCCTTCAACAATATTTTAGGGGAAATCGGGTTTATAGGTATGGAGAACAGGCCGCAAACCTTTGGCGTGGCCTCCATTTATATCGCCAGTAAGTAGTTTATGAGGAGATCCTTTTTTCTTCTGTTCCTGATCCTGATGGGAAATGCGAGCGTGCTCGTTGGCCAGTTCAATGAAAAGCCTATCCTCAATCTGGAAAATGAGGACAAAGCGCTTTTAAACTGGGGCTATTTTCTTGGCTTTAATCAATACGATTTCAAATTCGAATACAAGAACGACCTGCAGGATATCCTTGTAAATAAGTCGGTAGGTTTTAATGTGGGCCTGATCGGGGAAGTGCGGCTGCACGAACACTTCGACCTCCGTTTTGAACCCGGACTCTACTACGGGTCTCGAACCCTGGGATTTCCTGGGTTTTCGGAAGAGAGCGATGCAATCCGGGAGGTAAAATCGACCTATATCAATTTTCCCCTTCTGCTCAAGGCGAGCACCAAGAGGATCGGTAACTGGAAACCTTTTATCGTGGGCGGTGTTTCAGCTTCCATGAACCTGGGCAGCAACGAGGACAGCCTGGATGATAACAGCAGCGGGACCTTCAGGATGAAAAAACAGGTTT
>NZ_JBFGBM010000114.1:0-8746 GCF_041567615.1 Muriicola sp. | reverse complement strand
GAGCTGTGGCAGAGCGTATCAAGATCGGACCTTTTATGATCTTTGTGATACTCTATGTGGGTCTCGTGTACCCCATAGTGGGATCATGGCAATGGGGAGGTGGTTTCCTCTCTACCCTCGGTGGGGATGATGCCGGATTCTACGATTTTGCAGGATCTACTCTCGTGCACTCCGTAGGAGGATGGGGAGCCCTTATAGGGATCTATCTCCTCGGCGCCAGAATCGGGAAATTTGGGGAAGACGGGAAGCCCAAGGCTCTTACGGGTCACAATATCCCTCTGGCTACCGCCGGGGTGCTTATCCTCTGGCTGGGATGGTTTGGGTTTAACGGAGGATCCGTATTGTCCGGAGACCCTGAACTCACCTCCCTCGTACTGGTAACCACCAGCCTCGCAGCCGCTGCGGGTGGTGTAGGTGCCCTGATCCTGTCGACCTTTCTCTACAAGAATCTCGACCTTACCATGTTCCTGAACGGAATCCTGGGCGGACTTGTGGGGATCACGGCAGGAGCAGACCTGATGTCGCCCAATGAGGCCGTACTCATAGGTTTTATTGCCGGTTTGATCATCGTACTGGGTGTAGCCTTTATCGACAGGATTCGTCTGGACGACCCGGTAGGTGCCGTGACCGTTCACCTGATCTGTGGAATCTGGGGAACACTGGCTGTGGGTATCTTTGGCGCCAAGGCCGGAGGGGACCAGTTCCTCTACCAGCTGGCCGGAGTGGGCGCGGCGGCGGCCTTCTGTTCCCTCACCGCCTTTATCATCTTCTACAGCCTGAAAAAGACCGTAGGTATCAGAGTCTCCAAGGAGGAAGAAGTAGACGGACTCGACTTGCACGAGCACGGAATGGATGCCTATGCAGATTTTAGAATGAACCAACATTAACATAATAAAGAACGGAGCGTTCTGCCAAACGCTCCGTTCATAACCTTTTCAACATTTCAACTTAAAACAGTATTAACATCCTGATAACAGGATAACAAACACAGAAATATGAAAACGATTATTTATACAAATTTCGGAAAAAAATTACTCTATCTAACCATACTTCTCGTCGGAGTGACAGGATTTGCCCAGGAAGAGGAAGAAAGCTCAAGCCCGTTTACCCTCTCCGGAAGTATTGACACGTATTACAGGACTACCTTCAATGATGGCGGACTGGCCACAACGGCCACCCCCACCTCCTTTGCCAATCAAACCGGATTTGCCCTGGGGATGGCAAACCTGATCGGAGCCTATGAAAAGGGAGACACCGGAGTGGTGGTCGACCTGGTCTTCGGTCCCAGAGGTACGGAAGCTACTTTTGAAAATGATGTGCTGAACGGCATCATCAACCAGGCCTATGCCTATTGGAATGTATCGGAAAACACTACCCTGACCATTGGTCGTTTCAACACCTGGGTAGGATATGAGGTCATTGCGCCTGCCGCCAACTTCAACTACAGTGTTTCCTATCTCTTTTCCAACGGACCGTTCTCCCATATGGGAGTAAAAGCCGACTTTGCCCTTTCTGATGACGTGAGTCTGATGGTTGCCGTAACCAATCCCTGGGACACCAATGATATCAGTGCCACCGGGGAGTATGCCCTGGGAACACAGCTGGGTGTTCACGGGCAGTACCTCAACCTGTATTACGACAGTGGATCCAACGGAGGTCTGGGCTTTGAGATCGATTATACCGGTGGTGTGGATCTGACAGAGGATTTCTTCCTCGGTATCAATGCGGCCTACAACAAGAATTCTGAAACAGATTCCGGATTCTACGGAGCCGCCATCTACCCACAGTTGAAGACCTCAGATGACTTTGCCATCGGACTGAGAGGTGAATACTTCGCCTTTACACAGGACGGTTTCGACGATGTTCCCGTTTTGGGACTGACCCTGACAGGAAGCTACACTAAGGAAAACCTGATCATCAAACCAGAGATCCGCCTGGATAGCTTCGGAGATGACAATGAACCCTTTTCAGATAGTGACGGGGCACCCACAAACAGCCTCTCTTCATTCCTGATCGCAGCGATATACTCTTTCTAGCAGGGAGTCTTTATTAGTTTTGTTTAGTTCGTTGATAAACCCTGGCAATTTATTGTCAGGGTTTTATTTTGAACCTATTTGAAGGCTTTCACCCCTGCCCTGACCTCCATAGAAAGATGGTTCTGGGTGGGCACCAGCGGGCAGGAATACTTTTTGTTATAGGCACAATAGGGGTTATAGGCCCTGTTGAAATCGATCACGAGCTGTTCCCCTTCCGGAATGCTCAAATCTATGTACCTACCTCCTTCGTAGGTCGACTCCCCATTGGTCTCATCCGTAAACGGAAGGAACAGGTATTCTTCATACCCCTCCTCAGTGCTTAATTCCTGATTCTGATACACCTCGAGCTGGTACCTCTGCCCCTTCAGCTCGAAACTCAACAGCCCGTAAACGACCTCCTCAGACATCCGGTCCGTATTGGTGGGCATCAAAAAGGGAATGGCCTCAGGGGTGCGCGTCAGCTCCGCCACCACCCGGAAGGCGGTATCCGGATCAAAGAATTCAAGCCCTACAAAATCCTTGCGATAGCGATCCGGTAAAGGAGAAGATTCCGGGTTGGCAAATTCTTTATTCAGTTCATTCTGAAAGGTGATGATAGAAGCTAAAATACTATCGGCCGGTAATTCCTTTTGGTCGACCTCGTCATGGTATTTCTTCCCATCCCCGCAACTGTTGAAAACCAAGACCAGGAACAGGAGGCAGATCAAAATTCTCATACGTGCATCCTTTGGTATCAAAAGTACGGAATAGGTCATTTTTTAGCTAGTTTTAAGTCGGTTTAAAGGTGAGCCCTTAAATTCTGGATCAGCGGGTCACGATAGAAAATAACCCCATGAAGTTGCTCTACCTTTCTTATCTCAATTCCTTTAAAGGACTCTCAAGGGAGGTTTGGTGGCTGGCCCTGGTCACCCTGATCAACCGCGCCGGCACCATGGTCATCCCTTTTCTATCCCTCTACCTCACCCAGGACAGGGGCTTCTCCCTGGAAGACGTGGGGACCATCATGAGCTGTTTTGGCCTGGGTTCCCTTGCAGGAACCTGGCTGGGAGGAAAACTGACGGATGTGATCGGCTATTACAAGGTCATGGTCTGGAGCCTTTTCCTTACCGGACTCCTCTTTATCTGGCTGCAGATGCTGGAATCCTTTTATGCCATTTGCGGGGGGATCTTTGTGCTGATGGTCATTGCAGACTCCTTCCGGCCCGCTACTTATGTGGCCATGAACGCCTACAGCAAACACGAGAACAAAACCCGTTCTGTGACCCTGATCCGCCTGGCCATTAACCTGGGATTTTCAGCCGGACCTGCCATTGGCGGGGTCATTATTGCCTCTACAGGGTATTTCGGACTCTTCTGGATAGACGGGATCACTTGTCTGTTGGCAGCCCTTCTCCTCCTGCTGGTACTCAATCCTAAAAAAGCAAAAGAACTGGATCACGTTAAGAATGAATCTCCCCGTTCTGCCTACAAGGACTATCCCTACCTCCTTTTTATCGGCGCCATGGTCCTGCTGGGGCTGATTTTTGTGCAGTACTTCTCGACCGTGCCCCTGTTTTACAGTGAAATAAAGTCATTAAGCGAGGTTAGTATCGGGCTCCTTCTGGCCATGAACGGGTTTATCATCTTTGTCTTTGAGATGCCGCTGATCAAATACCTGGAAACATCCACCCTTTCCAGGGCCTCCCTGATGATCCTCGGTCTGGCGATGACCACCTTCAGTTTCTTTTTCCTGACCTTTGGTAACTGGAATGGCCTTCTGGTGATCGGCATGATCCTGATGACGCTGGGGGAAATGATCACCTTTCCCTTTTCCAGTGCCTTTGCTATGGACCGTTCCCGTTCGGGAAGGCAGGGAGAATATATGGCCCTGTACAATATAGCATTTTCCATTTCCCATATTTTTGCCCACAATGGCGGCATGGTCTCTATTGCGAACCTGGGTTACAGGTCTACCTGGCACCTGGCCATGATCATTGGAGTTATGGGAATACTCTTGCTCTACGTCCTGCGCTTCAGGCTACAGATCAGAAACAAGACATAGCAGTATACCCTCTCTTCCCAATAGGAGGGAATTCAGATAAGGAAACGAAAACGTGGGACTAATCCTCTATGAGGTCGTACCGGGCATCTTTGAAGTACTTTTCGATGATCTCGTTGAATTCCGGGGTGATCCTTAACAGGGCCGTGTGCTCCAGGGCATAAAGGGCCGCTTTGTCCGTGAAACCCTTCTTCAGCAGTTCCTCCAGGTAAAAAAGGGCCGTCCCGAAATCTTCGTATTTGGCGCTGTCAGAAATGATATTGAGGTAATTCTGGTATTCCATGGGAGCCGTTATGGTCTTAACCATCCACAGGTAGCTAAGAGCTTCTTCATTCACCGGATTCTGGGCCTTTTCCAGTTCAATGTTATCCTCCACCAGGGCATTCAGGAATCCCAGCAGGCGTTCGCCCATTTCCTTTTCAAAAGGGTCATTGCTCTTCCGGAACTTGTCTATCTCTCCCTTCTGGTAATTCCACCATCCCAGGTTGTTGTAATTAAGGGTAAGTACATCGTCATTGAGGTTGAAGTCGTATTCCTCCCGTATGAAGTATTCCTTTTGCAAGTAACGATTTTGCTTACGCGACTGCACCTGGTATTCCTTTTCTCGCCAGATGAACTTCTTCCTTCTTTTCAATTCATCCAGATCGAGCAGTCCTTTGAATTTAGTGAGCATCTCATCGGAAAGGAAAGCCGCCCCCAGATAGTTCCCATTGGTCACCAGCTGATCCAGCTCTGCCATGCTCCGGTTGTAAATACTGTTCACGTACGTCGAATCCTTCGCGATATCCCCCTTGCTCATACTCTTTAAATTAAGGATCTCGAGAGCGCGCTGCAGATAGTCCTGAGGGGGCCACTCGGCCCCTCCTTCAAATACCATCAGGTAATCGACCATTTTTGACCTTCCCAGGGCTTTAGTGGTTGTCCTGGTCATACCGAAATCTTCCAGAAGATTAGTGAAGTTGTGGTCTGATCTCCCCACTATGCCTATAAACTGAAAGGGGTTTTTTGGATTTATCAATTCCTTGTACGGAATGCCGGAACCACAGGAGATCACACCTTCCACCGGCTTGATCAGGGAAGCGATGATGGTGGCGAACTGTGCCCCGTCATCCAGTCCTACTGTATATGTGCGATTCTCATGAATGGACAACAAACTGTACACCCTGTTGAACATCCGGCTTGCCCTCAGGGTATTCTGAACGATAGACAGGCTGTCATGTAAATCATTTGAGGCCGCTACCACAAAGCCCTGCTTCTCGGCCACGCCCCTGAACATATGCACTATCTGTTTTGCGCGGCCTTGCATATCTAAAGCAAAAAGGACCGGCCATTTCCTGGAGGGCTCGTAGTTAGTGGGAAGATAAACCGCGAAGGTTTCCGGTATGGAATCATTGATTCGGATGGAGTCCTGGACCATCCCTTTTCTGATGGATATTTCCTGAGACCTGAGAGGCGACAGAGCCGCACTGATCACAAATAAGCAGAGAAAAAACGGAATTTTCATAGCATTTTATTCCTCAAAAATCCGGCCAAAATGTAATTCGGAATCCGGAAAAATGAAAATCGATCTTCCTTCATTCGCGATCAGAGGACCCCACAGAAAATCGACTTCCTGATCTAAAATAAGGAATTATTTTTACCCCTTTCTTTTTTTTATGGGCGCATCAGCCACCACGTCAGACAAAATGATATGGGTCCGCGTCTCCCCGTACAGAATGTGTTTATCTATAAACTTTTCCAGGTGGAACTGATCCCTAAGGATCACTTCCATGATGATATTCTCATTTCCTGTGATGCGATAACAATTCACCACTTCATCCAGGGTCACGACCATTTCCAGAAAAGGTTTTAACTTCCCCATAAATGCCTTTAGGGTGATGATCGCCTTTAACTGATATCCGGCCATGGCATGGGATACCCGGGCAAAATATCCGGTGATGATCCCCAGGTCTTCCATCTTTTTTACCCTCTCGGCAACCGCAGGAGGGGTAAGGCCCACCTTCCTCCCAATACTCGAAAAGGATTCACGGGAATTCTCCTGTAAACACTGCAATATTCCCCAGTTCAAGCGATCTATCTCTGATTTCAAATTTTTTAACGTTTTAATTTTTATTTTACTAAGCAAATTTAAAATTTATCTTTAAAATAAAAAGCTACTTCGATCAATTACTATGTAATTTTAAGTAATTAAAGCAATGAAAAAGAACGATGTCCCAAAATCACCTAGGATCTCTCCCGATCTATAGAAAAGCTTTAGAGCTCTGTACCCTCAGTCAGGAGCTGGCTTCTTTTGTTACTTACAACAAGAATTTACTCACCCTGTATCAGTCTGACAGTCACCGGGATCACATTGCAGACTCCCTGATCACAGATGCGGTCCTGATCCCACAGCAGATCGCCAGGGCTGAGACCTCAGCCTCCATGGGAGACAGAATGAAGAGCGCTACTTTTATCGGGATCATGCTCCGAAATATCAATTCTTATTGCAATGGGCTGGAAAAGGACGGACTGAGGGAAAAGGAATACCTGAACCTGCTGAGACGGGAGATCCGCCTCTTCCGAAGATCTTTTAAAAAGTGGCGCAAATCACTGATAGGTTACAACAAACCCAGGGAGACCTGGCATTTCAGGGAATACCTGGGCTAAATCAGGAATGTATTTATTTCGTTAATTCCCGATCCCGGTAAAGGTACCGCATACCCCCCAGTTACATGTTGCGCCTGTACTGGCCTCCTACCTGGAACAAAGCCTGGGTGATCTGGCCCAGGGAACAGTATTTAGACACTTCCATCAGTTTTTCGAAGATATTCTCATTGTGAACGGCCACTTCCTGCAATTCTTTTAACCCTTGTGCCGACTTTTCCTGGTTGCGCTTTTTTAGATTTTCCAGAGTGATCAACTGCGTTTGTTTCTCTTCTTCCGTGGCCCTGATCACTTCCTTGGGCAGGATTGTGGGAGAACCCTTGGAACTCAAGAATGTGTTGACCCCGACGATGGGGTACTCCCCGTTGTGTTTCAGGGTTTCATAGTGCAGGCTCTCTTCCTGTATCTGGGAACGCTGGTACATGGTTTCCATAGCACCGAGTACCCCTCCCCTTTCCGTGATCCGGTCGAACTCGAGTAAAACCGCCTCTTCAACCAGATCCGTCAGCTCCTCTATGATAAAGGATCCCTGCAGGGGATTCTCATTTTTGGCAAGGCCCAGTTCCTTGTTGATGATCAGCTGTATGGCCATGGCCCTGCGAACCGACTCCTCCGTGGGTGTTGTGATCGCTTCATCATATGCATTTGTATGCAGGGAGTTGCAGTTGTCATAGATGGCATAAAGAGCCTGCAAGGTGGTTCGTATATCGTTGAAGTCGATTTCCTGGGCGTGAAGGCTCCTTCCTGAGGTCTGTATGTGGTATTTGAGCATCTGTGCCCTGGGGTCGGCTCCGTACTTCTCCTTCATGGCTTTGGCCCATATCCTCCGGGCCACCCTGCCGATGACGGCGTATTCGGGATCTATCCCGTTGGAAAAGAAAAAAGAGAGGTTGGGTCCGAATTTATTGATGTCCATGCCCCTGCTCAGGTAGTATTCCACATAGGTAAATCCGTTGGAAAGGGTAAAGGCCAGCTGGGTGATTGGATTGGCCCCTGCTTCCGCAATATGGTAGCCCGAGATGGAGACCGAGTAAAAGTTCCTCACCTTTTCCCCGATAAAATATTCCTGCACATCACCCATCAAACGAAGGGCGAACTCTGTTGAAAAGATACAGGTATTCTGTGCCTGGTCCTCTTTCAGGATATCCGCCTGTACCGTACCCCTTACTTCCTTCAGGGTCCTGGCCTTGATCGTTTCGTACACATCAGCGGGCAAGACCTGGTCTCCGGTCACCCCCAGGAGCATGAGGCCCAGACCGTCGTTGCCCTGAGGCAGTTTCCCGGCGTATTTAGGTCGCGATTTTTCGAGGCCTTTGTACAGGGAAGCGATCTTCTTCTCTGTTTCCTTCTCCAGGCCGTTCTCCCTGATATACTTCTCACAGTTCTGATCGATGGCGGCATTGAGGAAAAAAGCGAGCAACATGGGGGCAGGGCCATTGATGGTCATACTGACCGAGGTCATCGGGTTCGTCAGGTCGAATCCGGAATACAGTTTTTTCGCATCATCCAGACAGCAGATGGAAACCCCCGCGTTCCCGATCTTCCCGTAGATATCGGGCCGTTTTCCCGGGTCATTTCCGTAGAGGGTGACTGAATCGAAGGCCGTAGAAAGGCGTTTGGCCTTCATGTCCAGGCTGACGTAATGAAATCTCCGGTTGGTCCGTTCAGGTCCTCCTTCCCCGGCGAACATCCGGGTGGGATCCTCCTCTGTGCGTTTAAATGGGTACAACCCCGCTGTGTATGGGAAACTTCCCGGGACATTTTCCTGCAGGATCCATTTCAGCAGGTCCCCCCAGGCTTCGTATCTGGGCAGGACCACCTTGGGGATCTGCAGGTGGGAAAGGGACTCTGTATGGGTATCGATCTCGAGTTCCCGGTTCCGTACCTTAAAGCGGTATACGGGGGCTTTATAGCGATCTACCCTGGATTTCCATTGGGTTATGGTCTTCCAGTGGTGGGGGTCCAGGTTGAGTTTTACGGAGTTGAATTCCCCGATAAGCAATTGCAACAGTTCCTTTTTACCTTCCGG
>NZ_JBFGBM010000113.1:0-8813 GCF_041567615.1 Muriicola sp. | reverse complement strand
TGGCAGGCCGGAGCCATGCTCCTGCCGGTCCACAGTGTGGGAGTCATGGGGGATGAACGCACATACGAAAAATGCGTAGCCCTCAGGGCCGTGGAAAGTACGGACGGTATGACAGCGGATTGGGTAAATTTACCCTATGAGTTCCTCCAGAAAATGTCTAACGACATCATTAACAAGGTGCCCGGGGTCAACAGGGTGGTTTATGACATCAGTTCCAAGCCTCCGGCAACCATAGAGTGGGAATAAACCGTATATATTGATGATGAAAGCACTGAATTTCCTGGTCTTTTTACTATTCTTCGCCTTTCAGGTACAGGCGCAGCAATTCAAGACCCACGCTGTAAAAGAAGGAGAGACGCTTTACAGCATCTCAAAACTTTACAGGGTAACCCCTTACAACATCCTGAAGTACAATAAAGAGCTCAAACAGGGGGATGTTCTCAAACCCAACACAATTTTGGTCATTCCTCTTCAGGAAGCTGCATCCGTCTCGGATCCCTTTGAGGAATTAGCCAAAAAAACCCCTGATGCAACTAAAAAGATAGTACAGGAAGAAGAGCGAAAACCCATACGTTTCAGGACCCACAGGGTGCGCAAAAAGGAAACGCTATACGGGATCTCCAGGAGGTACGAGATCACAGAGGACGACCTCAAGAGGTACAACAAGGAATTGTACAGCACCCCACTGCAGAAGGGAATGAGATTGCGGATCCCCGAATTCCCTGAGATCGAGGAGGAAGAGGACCTGTACAACTCTGAAGATTTTGAAACCTACACGGTTGCTCCCAAGGAAACACGGTGGAGTATCGCCCATAAATACGGGATTACCATCGACAGTATGCTGGCCCTGAATCCGAGCCTGGAAGAGTCGACAAACCACTTGGCCATCGGACAGGAACTCCTGCTTCCCAGGCGCCCCGGCAGCACGGTGGATGGGCAGGAGGTGCAGATCTATGAATCCTACACCGTCCCGGCTAAAAAGACTATGTACAGTCTGAGTGGAGAATACGGGATTACCTCTGAAGAGATCATAAGGCTCAATCCCGCCATTCTGGATCAGGGAGGACTCAAGGAAGGAATGGTTCTCAGGTTGCCTGTGAAGAAAGTCCAAACCGAGGAGGTCAATGCAGAGAATTACATCTTTTACGAAGTAAAGCCCAAACAGACAGAATTTTCCCTTACCCGGAAACTGGGGATCGGATACAGCGAACTTTTAGCACTTAACCCCGAATTGAACCGTGGCCTCAAAGCGGGTATGATCCTGAAACTGCCCAGGGAAAAAGCCGGCACTTTGGAGGTCCGCAATTCCCTTGTCCTGGACAAGATCAATCTCCTCGACAGTATCAGGCGGGTTAACAGGCCTAGGGTCATGGTATTGCTGCCCTTCAGGATCAACAGGCTGAACCTGGACAGTATCGCGGCCACGGAGAGGGCCATTAATAGGAGTAACGCCCTGAAATACAGCCTGGGGCTATACAGCGGCGCCCTGGTAGCGGTGGATTCCCTCGCAGACCTGGGGATTTCCGTCAACGTGCGCACTTTTGACACAGAACTGAGTCCGACCCACGTCAGGACCCTTTTGGCACGGGAGGACCTGTCCGCTTACCAGGCCATCATAGGTCCGCTCCAGGCCGATGTCCTCAAGGAGGTGGCCAGACTGGCAGAGCCTTACAACCTTCCCATTGTGGCTCCCCTGAGTTCCCGAAGCGATCTGCAGTCGCCCCATGTATTCTTCTCCGTTCCTTCAGACAGTATCCTGAGGAACAAAATGCTGGATTATATGGAAAGTACACGGATCGATGAGCATATCATTGTGATCAGCGATGCCAAAAATGACACTACCCGTGCCATTGTGCAGAAGCGTTTTCCTGGGACCAGGTCCCTGAAGGTCATAGAAAATGAAAAGAACATAGCCGTAGACATAGAGGCCCTGACCAATATGCTCAGTATAGAGAAGGACAACTGGGTCCTGGTGGAAACGGACAACTTTAAACTGGTGTCCAGTGTAACCTCCATCCTGAATTCGGCCATCTCTGATACGACGCGCGTCAGAATGTTCACCACCAACAAGAACAAGGCATTCGAGAATGAGGTGATCTCGGTCTCTCATCTCTCCAAGCTCAATTTCACCTATCCCTCCATCGACAGGGAAGTTAGCAACAACGCTTTTGTGAGACGTTACCGTAACCGTTTTGGAGGGGAGCCTGACAAATACGCCGTGAGGGGATTCGACCTCACCTATGACCTGTTGCTTAAACTCGCTTTCAAGCCGGACCTGTTCACTGTTTCAAACCTGATCGGGCTCACGGAATATACGGGAAACAAATTCGATTATACCCGGATGCTCTCATCGGGCTATTTCAATTTGGCGACGTATATCATGAAATACGAGAATATGCGTGTAGTACAACTCAACCCGGTTTCCAATGACCTCTAAAGTAATCTATACCGGAAACCTCCGGACTACCTGTGTTCACCTGAGATCCGGTAATGAATTCATCACGGATGCCCCGGTGGACAACAACGGACTTGGACAGGCCTTTTCGCCTACGGATACAGTGGCCACAGCCCTAGCCAGTTGCATGCTGACCGTTATGGGAATCAAGGCCAGGACCTGGGAGTCCGATCTGGACGGAGCCTATGCTGAGGTGACCAAGCATATGGCGGCAGATCCAAGGCGCATCGTCGGGATCGATGTGAAATTACATATGCCCGGACATTTTTCGCAAAAGAACAGGACCATACTGGAACATACTGCCCGCACTTGCCCGGTTCTCTACAGCATTCATCCCGATATCGAAAAGAAAATCGAATTCCATTGGGGGGAATAAAAGTATCATTCCTGGTGCTTTGTGGTGTTTTTTCCAGTCTGTGTGAAGGGCAGGAAGCCCCAGGCATTTTATGGGATCCCGCCCATCGTCTATCCTGGTCCGATTTTAAGGCACTGCCCCCTGCAGATTCGCAGGTCGCCGCGACCACAGCCAGCGGTATAGCTTACAGTTTCTCGGCCATGGAGGAAGGAAGGGAGATGAAGGTCGATTGGAGCGTGGCGTCTTACTTTTATCCCGAATCGTCCTGGTATCGGCCCGAACTGGCTAATGCCAATATCCTGAGCCACGAACAGCTGCATTTTGATATCTCCGAACTTTTTGCCCGCCGGATGAGGGAAAAGATCCGAGGTTTTCGATTCACCTCTGAGGTCAAGGCCGAGATGAGGGCGATCTACAACGAGACCATCGAAGAGATGCGTGAATTCCAAAGGCGGTATGACGCAGAGACGAATTATTCCAGGGCAGAGGATAAGCAAAGGGAATGGAACCGTATGATTGCCGAATCCCTGAAGATTACACGGGATTGATCAATTCTCAGACGTCACAGATCCTGACCCCCTGTTCGAGAGCAGCGATCTTGTCTTCCCAGCTCGGGATGAATTCCTGGGCGACATATCCCTTAAAACCCGTCTTTACGATGGCTTTCATAATGGCGGGGTAATAGAGCTCCTGCGTTTCGTCGATCTCGTGCCGACCCGGATTTCCGCCGGTGTGGTAGTGGCCGATGTAATCGCTGTACGTTTCCAGGGTTCTGATCACATCCCCTTCCATGATCTGCATATGGTAAATGTCATACAGGAGTTTAAAATTTTCGGTTCCCAGCCTGTCGCACAGGGCGACGCCCCAGGGGGTGTGGTCGCACATATAATCTTTGTGGTCTACTTTGGAATTGAGCAATTCCATCTGGAGGACAACTCCGTGCTCTTCTGCCAGGGAGAGGACCTGTTTCAGGCCTTTTTCTGCATGCTGTAGTCCTTCCTCATCTTGCATTCCCCGCCTGCTGCCACTAAAGCATATCAGGTTGGTATACCCGGCTTCGGCTACTTTAGGGATCATAGCGCTGTAACTCGCGATGAGCTTTGGATGGAATTGGGGGTCGCACCAGCCGTCTGTAAGGTTGAGTTCAGCACCCCAGCACATACTGGCGTGGATTCCGTATTTCTTAAGCAAAGGCCAGTCGGCCGGGCCTACAAGATCAATGGCCCCCACCCCGAGCTTTTTAAGTTCAGGAAGGAATTTCCCCAGGGGTATGGAATCGTAACACCAGTAACAAGCACTGTGGTTGATATTACCCTTGAGTTCCTGTACGGGGTGTTTCCGATCGTCCCTGCTCCAGAGCTGGCCGGGCGCCATCATCCCGGCCGAGGCTGTGGCTGCCGACGCGATAAAGGATCTCCTCTTCATGGAAAAATGGGTTTAGAATTCCTGAAAAGGTAAGGAATAAATCAAAAGAATGGCTCTGTAACCTTAAAACGGGTATGTTATTTCCCTGTTTATAAATCAGGAAAGTTTTAGCCCGGTATTCCCGGGGATTTGCCATTGCAATTCTTATCTTTGTATCCCGTAACCAAGAATCGCGAGATGGCAGCTACAAAATACGTATTCGTTACGGGAGGCGTTTCTTCTTCACTGGGAAAAGGCATCATTGCGGCCTCACTGGCTAAACTTCTCCAGGCTCGCGGATACAAGACCACTATTCAGAAACTGGACCCCTATATCAACGTCGATCCGGGTACCCTGAATCCTTATGAACACGGGGAGTGCTATGTCACCGATGACGGGGCTGAAACAGACCTTGACCTGGGGCATTACGAACGATTTCTCAACGTGAAGACCTCCCAGGCCAATAATGTGACCACGGGAAGGATCTATCAGAGCGTGATCGAAAAGGAACGCAGGGGTGAATTCCTAGGCAAGACCGTACAGGTCATACCCCATATCACCAACGAGATCAAGGAGCGCATTCAGCTCCTGGGTAAGACAGGGGATTACGATATCGTGATCACTGAAATAGGGGGAACCGTAGGGGACATCGAGTCCCTTCCCTATATCGAATCCGTTCGCCAGCTTCTGTGGGAACTGGGGGATAACAATGCCATCGTGGTTCACCTTACCCTCGTACCCTTCCTGTCGGCTGCAGGCGAACTAAAGACCAAGCCTACACAGCACTCTGTCAAGACGCTCATGGAGAGCGGGATCCAGGCCGATATCCTCGTTTGCCGCACGGAGCATGAACTCTCGGATGAAATCAAAGAGAAACTGGCCCTTTTCTGTAATGTGAAGAGAGAGGCCGTTATTCAGTCCATAGATGCTTCAACCATCTATGATGTGCCTGTGATGATGCACGAGGAAGGACTCGATACAGTTGCCCTGAAGAAACTGGCCCTGCCAGATGACACCCCTCCGGACCTCACCCAGTGGAATGAATTTTTGGACAGGCATAAGCACCCCAAGAGTGAAGTTACCGTGGGACTCATCGGGAAATACGTGGAACTCCAGGACTCCTACAAGTCCATTTTGGAATCCTTTATCCACGCCGGGGCGATCAACGAGGTAAAGGTCAACGTGAGGTCTATCCACTCGGAACACATCACCCACGCCAATTTTGAACAAAAGATGAAAGGCCTGGACGGGATCCTCGTCGCTCCCGGATTTGGGGAAAGAGGCATTGAAGGCAAGATAAAGGCCGTTCGATATGCCCGTGAAAACGAAATCCCTTTCCTCGGTATATGCCTGGGTATGCAGATGGCCGTCATCGAGTTTGGCCGCAATGTTCTCGGGCTGAAAGGAGCGAATTCCACTGAAATGGACGAGAATACGCCCCATCCCGTCATCAGCCTGATGGAAGAACAAAAGCATATCACCAACAAAGGGGGAACGATGCGACTGGGCGCGTGGGCATGCGACCTGAAAGAAGGCAGTCTGGTACATAAGGTATACCACGGAGCCATCCATATCTCGGAAAGGCACAGGCACAGATATGAATTCAACAACGCCTACAAGGAGCAGTTTGAAAAGGCCGGGCTGATCGCCTCGGGGATCAATTCGGATACCCAGTTGGTGGAGATCATTGAATTGCCGGACCACCCCTGGTTCATCGGGGTGCAGTACCACCCGGAATACAGGAGTACGGTTGCCAACCCGCATCCCCTGTTCGTCGGGTTTGTCAAGGCTGTTCAGCTGCACAAAAAGCAACAAACCAATGCCAGTTTGGCGTAAACTGTTCAATTGGACCTATATTTGCACTCGCGAAAATCACACAGACAGTTCTCGGGCTGATGCATTCGGCTCAATGAGGTAGATACGACACAAGTTTCATGGAAGAAAAAAAACTAGACCTTAATTCGATTATCGGCTTTGTCCTGATCTTTGGGATCCTCTTATTCTGGTTTTACCAGAACCAGCCGACCCCGGAGGAGATCGAGGCCCAGAAGGCCAAAATAGAACAGCAGCAGGAAGCAGAAAAGTCTGAAGAACAAGAAGTGATTGCCCCGGTTCTCGAAACTCCTGTACTCGACCTTCAGGATTCGACGGCGCTGGCCAGCTACAGGAATACCATCGGTGGATTCGGATTCACTCCGGCGGAAGAGGGGACTACGGTCCTGGAAAACGATGTCCTTTATCTGGAGATCAGTAACCGGGGTGGACAGATCACCCAGGCAAAACTCAAGCAGTTCATCACCTATGATTCCATCCCTGTCTACCTGATCAAGGATGGAAATGCGTTGTTCGACCTCAATTTTACGACCACCGATAACAGGGTTCTGAATACGAAGGATCTCTTTTTTGAACCTACCCTGAGGCAGGAAGGAGAGAACAAGGTGCTTTCCATGAAAGCCATGGTATCGCCCCAGCAATTCCTGGAATACAGGTATGAGATCAAACCGGGGGAATACCTGCTGGGATTCACCGTCAGGTCACAGGGCCTCAGCGGGGTGATCAATGGAAGTCGGCCCGTAACCTTGAACTGGAAACTGAAAGGGATCCGGCACAACAAGAGTATTCAGTACGGAAACCGGTATACGCGACTTACCTATAATCACGAGGGAGGTAAGATCAGCAAGCTGTCCGAATCCAGCGATGACGAAGAAACCGAAGAAGACATCAAATGGCTATCCTACAGACAGCACTTCTTCAGTTCCATCCTTACCACAAATACACCTTTTAAAACAGTAGAACTGAGTTCAAAGAACCTGGTGGAGGAAGAGAGCAAAGAGGCCAGGTTCACCAAGGAGTATACGACCAAGGCTCCTCTGGAGCTGGAAGGAGGGGAATTGTCCTATGCGATGAACTGGTACTACGGTCCTACAGACATTGATGTGCTGGAGCAATACAAGGACCTGGGGCTGGTAGAATCTATTCCCTATGGATGGGGGATTTTTGGATGGATCAACCGCCATGTGTTTACCCCATTCTACGGATTCCTGAGTTCTTTCCTGCCCTTTGGGATCGCCATCGTCGTGATGACTATCATCGTGAGATTGCTCATGTCTCCGGTTACCTATAAATCGTACCTGTCTCAGGCCAAGATGAAGGTCTTGAAGCCAGAGATCACGGAGATCAGCGAGAAGTACAAGGACAATGCGATGAAGAAACAACAGGAGACCATGAAGCTCTACAACAAGGCGGGTGTGAGTCCGATGAGTGGGTGTGTGCCGGCATTGCTGCAATTGCCGATCTTTTATGCGCTCTTCATGTTCTTCCCTACCTCCTTTGCCCTCAGGCAGAAGTCGTTCTTATGGGCGGAAGACCTGTCTTCTTACGATACGATTGCACAACTGCCTTTCACTATCCCCTTTTACGGGGATCACGTGAGCCTTTTCCCTATCCTGGCATCCATCGCCATCTTTATCTATATGATGATGACCACCGGGCAGAACATGCAGACTCAGCCGGGTATGCCGAACATGAAATTCATCATGTACCTGTCTCCCCTGATGATGTTGTTCTTCTTTAACAACTATGCCAGTGGACTCAGCCTGTACTATTTTGTCTCCAACCTCATTACCATCTTCATCATGCTGGCCATCAAGCGATTTATCCTCGACGAGGATAAGATCCATGCACAGATTCAGCTCAACAAGGCCAAGCCTAAGAAGGAGAACCGATTCCAGCGTAAGATGAGGGAAATGATGGAACAGGCCGAGCAGCAGAAAAAGAACAGGTAGTTTTCAGGTCCCTTCATAAACGGGGTGTCCGCAATAGTCATACTAAATGGCGGTGCCTGTCGTTTTGGGTTATACGATTAAACCTTTTTCCCGACCGGGAGTCACAGGGAAATACAGGATAACCCAAAATCAAACCCATGAAGAACTGGAAACTTATCACCACAGCCGTTTTACTGATGTTTTTCTTTTATGCCCCTGAGGCGGAGGCCCAGGTAGTCGCACGCCGAACTACTACCACCAGGGTGGTGAAGGTAAACAGGCCTGCGAAACGAAAGATCAGAAGAAAGAAAAGAAGGGTCAGACGCCGAACCTTGAGAAGGCTGCCGGCTAATACAAGGGCCGTGGTCTGGCGCAATATGTCCTACTATCCCGTAGGAGGCATGTATTACATCGCCCGAAGGGGAGCTTACGTCCGGGCTTTTCCTCCCAGGGGTTTTCGGGTAAGGGCCGTACCTGCGCTGACCCGTCTGATGGTCAGGGGAGCCGTCTTCTATTATTCAGCGGGAGTCTTTTACAGGAATATCAACGATGAATACGAAGTAGTGGCCGCACCCATTGGAGCTGTTGTATCCGAACTTCCTGAGGATGCCGAGGAAATGGATTTCAAAGGGATCACCACCTACGAACTGAATGAGACCCTCTACCGGGCCATTGAGGACGGGTATGAGGTGATCGATCTGTTAGAAGAGGACGAGTGAGAAATTCCTAATTGAGAAAATCAAAAAGCTCCCTGAACTGAGGGAGCTTTTTTGTTGGCTATGTTTGGTAAGATTTGGGATTTCAAATATGCGTGATTGATGACCCAAATAAAAAG
>NZ_JBFGBM010000112.1:0-8824 GCF_041567615.1 Muriicola sp. | reverse complement strand
GATCAAGGAGGGTACAACCGTTAAAAGGACCCAACGAATCGCGTCCATCAATGTTGGGGAAGGAATCGTTGGACGGGTTGTGGATACCCTGGGTAACCCTATTGACGGTAAAGGCCCGATCAGCGGAAAGACCTATGAGATGCCCCTGGAGCGAAAGGCGCCCGGTGTGATCTTCCGCCAGCCCGTAAATGAGCCTTTGCAGACGGGTGTGAAGGCGATTGATGCCATGATCCCAATCGGTCGCGGACAAAGGGAGCTCGTGATCGGTGACCGCCAGACGGGTAAAACGACCGTTTGTGTGGATACCATCATCAACCAAAAGGAATTTTACGATGCAGGGGAACCTGTTTATTGTATCTATGTGGCCATAGGGCAAAAAGCCTCAACCGTGGCTAACATTGCAAAGACATTAGAAGATAAAGGGGCACTGGCCTATACCACTATCGTTGCCGCTAACGCTTCGGACCCTGCTCCCATGCAGGTGTACGCGCCTTTTGCTGGTGCCGCCATTGGGGAGTATTTCAGGGATAGCGGACGTCCGGCCCTGATCATTTACGACGATCTTTCAAAACAAGCAGTAGCTTACCGTGAGGTATCTCTCCTGCTCAGGCGTCCACCTGGAAGGGAAGCGTATCCCGGTGACGTTTTCTACCTCCACTCCAGGTTGCTGGAGCGAGCTGCGAAGATCATCAATGACGATGCCATCGCCAAGAATATGAATGACCTCCCGGAAGTACTTAAGCCTATGGTAAAAGGAGGCGGATCCCTTACAGCTCTTCCGGTTATCGAGACTCAGGCAGGTGACGTATCTGCTTATATTCCAACCAACGTGATCTCCATTACGGATGGCCAGATCTTCCTGGAGCAGGATCTGTTTAACCAGGGGGTAAGGCCGGCGATTAACGTGGGTATCTCTGTATCAAGGGTTGGAGGATCTGCACAGATCAAATCCATGAAGAAGGTGGCCGGGACACTCAAACTCGACCAGGCACAGTTCCGCGAACTGGAGGCTTTCGCCAAATTTGGATCGGACCTCGATGCGGCAACCCTGAATGTGATCGAGAAAGGTAGGAGGAATGTGGAGATCCTGAAGCAAGCTCAAAACGATCCGTTTACTGTGGAAGATCAGGTAGCTATCATCTTTGCAGGCTCCAAAAACCTCCTCAGGGATGTGCCGGTAGAGAAGGTAAAACAATTTGAACAGGATTACCTCGAAATACTGAATGCGAAGCACAGGGATGTGCTTGATACGTTGAAAGCAGGTAAACTTACAGATGAGGTTACCGAAACCTTGACCGCAGTGTGTAAGGATCTGGTCAAGAAGTACAAGGGGTAATTCAGCAGTAGATTAGATTATGGCGAACCTAAAGGAAATACGGAACAGAATAGCATCGGTATCCTCAACCATGCAGATCACGAGTGCCATGAAGATGGTATCGGCTGCCAAATTGAAAAAGGCACAGGATGCGATTACCGCCATGCGACCGTATGCCGATAAACTCACTGAACTCCTTCAGAATCTGAGCGGGAGCCTGGATTCTGACACAGGAAGTTCATTTGCCGAAGAAAGACCTGTGAAGAAGGTCCTTGTTGTCTCTATCACCTCAAACAGAGGTCTGTGTGGTGCGTTTAATTCGAATGTGATCAAGGAATGTATCTCCCTGAAAGAAAACACCTTTGTCGAACAGGAAGTACACTTCATGACCGTGGGAAAAAAAGGATTTGATCTCCTTAAAAAGAAGAACAAGGTTGTTGGTGATCACAGCAAGGTCTTCGATGACCTTACGTTCGACCATGTGGCACAAATTGCAGAAGAGCTCATGGAGCATTTCGTAAGTGGTTCCTATGACAAGATCGTGCTGGTCTACAACAAATTCAAGAATGCGGCAACACAGATCCTGATGACGGAGCAATTCCTGCCTATAGTCCCTGAATCTTCTGAAAACAGGAGTTCAACAGACTATATTTTTGAGCCGGAAAAAGAAAAGATCGTCATGGAACTGATCCCAAAATCCCTTAAAACTCAGTTGTACAAAGCCGTGAGGGATTCTTTTGCCAGTGAGCACGGAGCCCGAATGACTGCCATGCACAAGGCCACCGATAATGCCTCAGAATTGAGGGACCAGTTAAAGCTTACCTATAACAAAGCACGACAGGCTGCCATTACCAATGAAATCCTGGAGATCGTAGGCGGTGCCGAAGCTTTGAACGGATAAATATTGTATTATTTTACAGCAAATAACCCCGGCTCTGCCCGGGGTTTCTTTTTTCCGCCCTCCGGATTACCTACTTTTGGCATTACTATTGAGTACCCTGTCAACAAAGACCTGTATTATGAATAAAATGCCTTTGTATACCTTTATTCTCATCTTAGGGTTGTTCGGTTGCTCCTCCCAGAAGAAGCTGGTGGAGCAGGCCCCATTTGTGGTAGAGGGTCCTACCTGCCAGGAATATGCCGCCGGAAGACCTGAAGGAGGCTCAGGATTAATACTAAGAATCCCTTTGGAAACTTTGCCTTCCCGGATACAGTTTGGAAAAGTCTATTTCAGAGGCAGGGTTTTGACACCTCAGCTTGAGACAGAAAATGGAAGTTCGGTGTTGATTTGTAAGTTCGAGAGGGAAGAAGCAATTGTTCAGAAGGATATCATTATGCATGCAGATCCGATGGAAGAGGTAGGCAATCAACCTCCCGTAATGCTGAAGGAAAAAGAGGAGGATTTTCCATTTGAGCTGAATAGTGACGAGGCGGTGTTAGAATACAAATTGGAAGGAAAACGTAAATCCCGTTTTGTCAAAATCATCGGGATAAAGGAAAAAACGCCTCTGATATATCCATCGAGACCTCAAAACTAACTTTGCAGGCAGACGCTAATTGTCTAAATTTAGACTTTACCTAACATTCCTGCGGTTGAGTCTTTTTCAGAAGTTATTCAAGCAAACCTTTATTTACGGATTGGCCACGGTCTTACCCAGGATGTTATCATTCATCCTTGTGCCCTTGTACACAAAGGTGATGCCGACGGGGGCCTATGGGGAAGTCACATTGATCTTCGCATGGTTTGCCATCTTTAACGTAGTGCTCGCCTACGGGATGGAAACAGCCTTCTTCAGATTCTTCAACAGCGAAGAAAAGCCCACCCGAGTAACTTCTACAGCTCTGATCTCCGTCGGGGCGACCACCGCGGTCTTTACTGTATTTGCCTTTGCCATAAGGGAACAAATGGCTGTTTGGCTCAATATAGATCCGCAGTATATCAAGTATGTAATCTTTATCCTGGCCCTCGATGCCCTGGCTATCATACCTTTTGCCATGTTGCGGGCGATGCAAAAACCCCGGCGTTATGCAGTGATCAAGATCCTGAATGTGGCGGTCAATCTCAGCCTAAATGTTTTCTTTCTGCTGTTTTTACCCGGATTGTCGGAGGGGAATCCCGAAGGTATATTCAGCGCGATCTACGTGCCGGATTTTCAGATCTCCTATATCTTTATTTCAAACCTCATAGCCAGCGCACTGACTCTGGCCCTGATGTTTCCCAGCTATCGATTGCGCAACTATACCTTTGACAGGGTACTGTGGTCTAAAATGATACGGTATGGTCTTCCTGTGATGATTGCAGGGATTGCTTTTACCATCAATGAGGTTTTCGACCGGATCATGCTCTCAGAACTCCTGCCTGCGTCGATTGCCAAGAGTGAGATCGGGAAATATTCTGCCTGTTACAAGATCGCCCTGTTCATGACCTTGTTCGCCACGGCCTTCAGGCTGGGCATCGAACCCTTCTTTTTCAGTCATTCCAGGTCCGAAAACCCGCAGAAGGCTTACGCACAGATCACGAATTACTTTGTCGTACTGGGGAGTGTGATCCTCCTTGCGGTCGTAGTGTATGCAGACCCGTTGAAAGTACTTATCGTGAGGAATTCTGATTACTGGGAAGCGATGCCGGTCGTACCCATTATCATCCTGGCAAGTTTTTGCCTGGGGATTTACCACAATCTCTCCGTATGGTACAAAGTGACAGACCGGACGCGTTTCGGGGCCTATATCTCCATAGCCGGCGCTGTGATCACCATTGTCATCAATTACCTGTTCATCCCGTCCATAGGATATTATGCATCTGCCTATGCTACCCTTGCCGCCTATGCGAGCATGATGTCACTCTCCTATTACTTGGGAAAGAGGTATTATCCTATCCCGTACAATTTCCGGAAGATCTGTTTCTACCTGGGCATATCCATACTTTTCTCTGCCCTGTCGTTCTACGTTTTTAATCGGGATATCCTGATCGGATCCGTTTTCCTTTTAGTATTTTTACTCCTGGTTTACAGGATGGAACACGAATTCCTGAGAAGAATATTTATACGCAATGAAGATTAAGATCATCAACACGTCACGTCACCCACTCCCCGGGTATGAGACTGAGTCCTCGGCCGGGATGGATCTCAGGGCAAACCTGGAACAACCGGTTCGCCTGGAGCCCCTGGAGAGAAAGGTGATCAAAACAGGACTGTTCCTGGAAATACCTCAGGGATACGAAGCCCAGGTCAGGCCAAGAAGTGGTCTGGCAGCCAGACACGGGATTACGGTGCTCAATACTCCGGGGACCATAGATGCAGATTACAGGGGTGAAATTGGCGTGATTCTTGTTAATCTGTCCCAGGAAGCCTTTGTCATCGAAGATGGAGAACGGATTGCGCAATTGGTTATAGCCAGGCATGAGCGCGCCGATTGGGAAGAGGTCGGGGAATTATCCCGCACAAGTCGTGGTGCAGGTGGCTTTGGAAGCACCGGGACCCGCTGACCTTCACAGAGGAAGGATAGAATCACTACTGCTATGAAACGGGTTAAACTCATCAGGATATTATTGTTCTTGGCTTTATTCCTGCCCTTGTTCGGTAGTGCCCAGGAGGAGGAAAGTGCTGAAGTGTTTCTTGAGGAGTACACGGATGAATTCCAGGAATATTTCTTTGAGGCCCTGAAGCAAAAAGGAATAGAGAACTACGATAAGGCGATCAATGCCTTGCTGAAGTGTAAGGAAATGGATCCTGACAGCCCCGTAATCGACCATGAACTGGCGAAAACCTACCGGCTTAACAACCAGTTGGGAGTGGCGCAGGAGTTCGCTCTGGAGGCCTTGAGAAAGCAACCGGGAAATCTGTGGTATCTGGTCACTTATTTGGAGTTGGTGGGATCTCGTTCTCTGGATCTGGATGTATTAAAGAGGCAACTACCCTTTGAGAGCAGCCAGTTAAAGGAAAATCTCGCAGGACTACTTGTGGAAAAGGGGAAATTCGACATGGCTTCCCGCTTGCTGAAGCAACTCGATAAGAGTGAGATTAAGACGCGCCTGGAGGCGAAGATTGCAGATTCTCTTGCCCGGCAGGACAACATTACCACCCCTGAACCCGTTGATGGGGAAGAAGAGGAGGTTAACCCCTATCAGAAAGCAGTTCACAGATTACAGGACTTGCTGGAAAAGGCCGAATTCGGGAAGTTGGAGGCGGAATCTACAGAGGCTTTGGAGGCCTATCCCCTGCAACCCTTTTTCTATTACAGCAGGGGAGCTGCGCTCAATGGACTCGGTCAGTATAAGTCGGCTGAAGAGTATCTGCTCATGGGACTCGACTTCATTGCCAATGATGAGGAATTGATGAATAAAATTTACAAAGAACTGGCCACGACATACCGGGGAATGGGAGATCCCGGCAAGGCAAATATGTATCTTAGCAGGATTAAGAATGGATCTTAAAAAGAAGAGGCTTATGTTCAGATTTGCTACGAAGGCAGGATATGTACTGCTGCTTTTCGTGGCCTTGTCTTCTTGTAAATCGGCAAAGCTGTTGACAGACAAGACGTTTGATGAAAACCTTCCCGCCAGGACCGTCATCAGGAATCATTACAGGAACCAGGTCGATTTTCGAACGCTAACCGGCAAACTACGGATCGCATACTCCGATGGGGAATCGAGCCAGACGCTCGGGGTAAGCCTGAGGATGGAGAAAGACAAAGCTATCTGGCTGAGTGCTCCTCTGGGCGTTGTCAAGGCAATGATCACTCCCGGGCGCGTTTCTTTCTACAACAAATTAGAAAACAATTATTTCGACGGCAGTTTTGAATATCTGAGCAAGTTGCTGGGAACCGAACTGGATTTTAAAAAGGTACAAAACCTGTTACTCGGAGAAGCCTTATACGATCTCAGGGATGAGAAATACCAAGTTTCGGTGAATTCGTCTACATACGAACTGAAACCGGTAAAGACCCTGGATCTTTTTAAAACGTTTTTCACGGTGCATCCGGGCAACTTCAGACTGGCTTCTCAGCAGATCTCACAGCCGCTTCAAAGGAGGCTTCTGGAAATCAGGTATAAGGACTATCAGGAAAAGAGCAATAAAATAGTCCCGAACAATGTGGGAATCCTGGCCATTGATAACGATCAGCGGAATGTGATCGATATTGAATATCGCAATATCGAATTCAACACCAAGGTCAGCTTTCCTTACAAGATCCCGAGTGGATATGAAAAGATTGTGTTGAACTGAAATGAAGAAGCTTTTCGGATACCCGCGTATTGTATTCTTGGCCCTGGTGCTGCTTGCCCTTCCTTCTGCCTGGGCACAGACCAATGAACAAAAGGCCCTGGAAGCCAAAAGAGCGCAACTTCAGAGGGAGATCAGCGAGATGAATCGTTTGCTCTTCGCGGAACGAAAGCAAAGGGGCACGGTGCTGGATCAGCTGGAACTTCTGGATCAAAAGATCAACGTGCGACAGCAGTTGATCAGGGTCACCAACCAGCAATCGAATCTGCTGAGCAGGCAGATCAATGCGAATATCAGGAACATAGCCAAATTGCGGGAAGACCTGGAAATCCTGAAGGACGAATACGCTCATATGATCCAGAAGTCGTACCGCAACCGGTCACAGCAGAGCAGGCTGATGTTCCTTCTTTCCTCCCAGAGCTTTTATCAGGCTTTTAAACGACTTCAATACCTGAAGCAGTACACCCAGTACAGGAAAGAGCAGGGCTTGCAAATTGCGCAGAAAACAGATGATCTGATTGCACTGAACAATGAACTCACCCAGCAGCGGAAGGAAAAGGAGAGTTTGATCGCGGAAAACAAGGCTGCACGGAAAGAGCTTTTTGAGGAGATCGAGGAACAAAAAGGATTGCTGAAGACTATCCGGCAGAATGAGAGCAATTACGCAGCGGCCATCAATAGAAAAAAGGCTGAGGCCAGGAAGATCGATGAACAGATAGAAAGACTGATCCGAAGTGCGATCGCAGCCTCGAATAAGGAAGCGGGAAATGCTTCGAATGCCAGCAAATTTGTCCTGACTCCGGAAGCGGCGATCATCGCCAACAATTTCTCCGCGAATAAGGGGAGGCTCATATGGCCGGTCGAAAAAGGGATCAAGAGGCAGGGCTTTGGTATCTATAGCGATGCCGTATATCCCGGGATCAAACACCAGAACAACGGGGTCATCATCGCCACTGAAGAAGGGGCAAAGGCCAGGGCCGTATTCGAAGGGGAAGTGATAGCTATTCTTGCCGTCCCCGGCGGGGGTAAGGGCGTACAGGTAAAACACGGTAACTACATCAGCACCTATTACAACCTCGCCAACCTCTATGTAAAAAAAGGAGACAAAGTGGCCGCCAAAGAAGAGTTGGGTGAGATCTACACCAACAGGCTCAATGGTCTTACCCAATTGAAGTTTTACCTTTACCGGGATGCAACCCGACTGAACCCGGAGGAGTGGATCTACCAATTGTAAATAATCTGGAGCATGAACCATATCACCGACATCAAGGGAGGATTTACACTGAATAATGGGGTGAAGATGCCCTATTTTGGTCTGGGAGTTTACCTCTCAAAGGAGGGCCAGGAGGTGATCAATGCAGTTAAATGGGCCTTGGAAGAAGGGTACAGGCATATAGATACGGCTTCTATTTACGGTAATGAAGCCGGAGTAGGTGAGGGAATCAGGGAAAGCGGAGTTCCCAGGGAGGAGGTTTTTCTGGTCAGCAAGGTTTGGAACTCCGACCAGGGGTATGACTCCGCCATCAAAGCGTTTGAAGCTAGCCTCGAGCGCCTCGGCACGGATTATCTGGATCTGTACCTCATCCATTGGCCGGTGAAAGGTAAGTACAGGGAAACATGGAGGGCTTTGGAAACCCTGTATAATGAAAAACGTGTGAAGGCCATAGGGGTGAGCAATTTCCTGTCGCATCATCTCGAGGACCTGTTAGACCAAGCTTCGATTGTTCCTATGGTAAATCAAATGGAATTCCATCCATACCTTGTTCAGAAGGACCTCCTGGGTTTTTGCAAAGAGAAGGATATTCAGTACGAGGCCTGGTCCCCGTTGATGCAGGGAAATGTATTTGAAGTGGAATTATTGAAGGAGTTAGCGAAGAAATACCAGAAGTCAATTGCGCAGATCGTTCTGCGATGGGATCTTCAAAAGGGAGTGATAACCATCCCAAAATCTTCGAAAAGAAATCGGATTGCCGAGAATGCATCCATTTTTGACTTTTCACTTTCTGAAGATGATATATCCAGGTTAGACAAATTGGACCGACATCAAAGATTTGGCCCAGACCCGGATACATTCGATTTCTAGTAGCTCTGCAATTCCCTAGTCTATAAAAAGGGCCTTTAATTCTGTGGCCTCGTGAGGTTTCATCTTCCCGGCGAGGACCAGGCTCAGTTGTTTCCTTCTCAGGGCCCCGTCAAACCTTAATTTTTCCAGCTCAGTTTCGGGCTCAATTGGAGGTACTACAGTAGGTTTTCCGGTTTCATCGACAGCCACGAATGTATAAATGGCCTC
>NZ_JBFGBM010000111.1:0-8914 GCF_041567615.1 Muriicola sp. | reverse complement strand
CCATTTCCGTTTCAATGGCCCTCAGGATCCTTTTCTTGTCAAGGTCAGAGATCTGTGCCTTGTCTATCCCGGTCTTGTAGAAAGCGTAGGTCTTATAGGAATTGAAATCAACGTTCCTGTCGTAGTCGGTGACCACTCTCACAGAAACACATGAACTTGCCAGCACAAGCAAGGCAAGTGGCAGTAAAACTAAAATCTTCTTTTTCATACGTACAGTTTTTTAAGGGTAAGGAACGTTAAAATACGCTCAAATATCATGCCGAATCCTCTGGTTATTGTCTTTTGACCCTGGGATCAAAACCATAGGGACAATGCCTGCAGTTACTCTCACAACAATACCCTCGTTTGAGGAGGTATTGTTCCGTAAAAACCTTATATCCTTCTTCAGAGAGGTAAAAATCCCCTTCCTCCAGGGGTATGATCTTTTTCACTATCGATCTTTCATTCAACCAACTACAAAATTACGGGTTTTCATCTTAATATGCCATGTCGGTTAAGCGGGTGCGGGCCCTGTTCAGCATGCCCACTCACCATTCATTGTCTGATATTCACAGACGCCTGAGTTCCAATCCCGGAAAAAGGCCTTATTTTTAACACTGAGGAAGGATATACTCATGGTGATCATCAGCAGGTACTTTTTTTACAGGAATTACGTGGCCCTTACCCTTTGGCCTTTTATCATCGTCAAGGCCCCTGAATTGACCCGCGATAAGGTGCTGATCAACCACGAACGCATACACCTAAGACAGCAGGAAGAACTCCTTATCCTTCCCTTTTATCTCTGGTATCTGCTCGAATGGGCCATAAAGATCCTTTGGTATCTCAGTCCCTACAAGGCCTACTGCAACCTGAGTTTTGAAAGGGAGGCCTATAAGTACGAATCAGACCCCACCTACCTCCAGAGGAGAAAAAGGTACTCCTTTACGCACTATCTTTGGAAGGCGTAACCGATATATTCGTGACCATACCCACCCAGGAAATACACCTTCCACTGCTCGAGGAAGCGGGGATCTGCCTCCGACTCCGGAGGGAAGACCTCCTGCACCCAGTCGTCTCGGGAAACAAATACCGAAAGCTGAAGTACAATCTGGAGGAGGCCCTGAAACAGGGGTACGATACCTTGCTCACCTTCGGAGGAGCTTATTCCAACCACATTCCGGCTACAGCATGTGCGGCTTCAGAAAAGGGATTGAGATCCATCGGGTTCATACGTGGGGAGGAACTTACGGATTCCTGGAAGGACAACCCAACGCTCCGATACGCTTCGGAAATGGGCATGCAACTGGAGTTTATGAGTCGGGCTGCGTATCGAAAAAAGAAAGAGAAGGCCTTCCTGCAGCATCTTGAAGACCGATATGGTCGCTTCTATTTGATTCCCGAAGGCGGGACCAACCAGCTTGGGATCAGGGGATGCCAGGAAATACTCCAACCCGGAGATGAGGCCTACGATATCATAGCCTGTGCAGTGGGAACGGGCGGAACGCTGGCAGGCATCAGCAGGTCGGTCCGTGAGAAGCAGAAAGTTTTTGGTTTTCCGGCTTTAAAAGGTGACTTTCTTAAGAAGTACCTGGAGGGTCTTACCCCACAAGACAACTGGACGCTCATTTGTGATTTCCATTTCGGGGGATATGGGAAAGTGACTGGAGAATTGATCGACTTTATCAATAATTTCAAGGCAGGAACGGGAATACCTCTCGACCCCGTCTACACGGGTAAAATGATGTTCGGCCTGCTGAAGATGGCGGAGGAGGAAAGATTTGAAAAGGGGACGAAGATCCTGGCCATGCATACGGGCGGTCTTCAGGGGATCACCGGGATGAATGGCTTTTTGAGAAAAAAGAACTTACCTTTGCTTACTGTATGAGGAAGATTTTTTTTACCTGTGCCCTGCTCGTGCTCATTTCGGGATGCGGCACCAAGAAAAGAACTACGTACGCCAAGGGGCAGGGTTCCGGTTCGGAAACGGAAAGATACAGGGGAGACGGAGATCTCAAGTCCATGCCTGAAGATACGGGGAGGTTCATGGAATTTCCCATCGCTTCTATTGAGGATTACATAGATACTTTTTCCGAGATCGCTCAGAACGAGATGAGGACCTACGGGATCCCGGCGAGCATTACCCTCGCCCAGGGAATTCTGGAAAGCGGTTTTGGGAGGGGGGAACTGACTCTGAAGACGAACAACCACTTCGGGATAAAATGCCATACAGGATGGGAGGGTCCCTATGCCCTGCACGATGACGATGAGGCAGGGGAGTGCTTCAGAAAATACAACCACCCTGTATATTCCTTCAGGGACCACAGCCTCTTTCTTACCACCAGGTCGCGTTACGCTTCCCTGTTCGAGCTGAGGCAGGACGATTACAAGGGATGGGCACATGGGTTGAAACAGGCCGGCTATGCAACAGACAGGAAGTACCCCCAGAAACTGATTAATTTCATTGAGCGTTACAGGCTTTATGAATACGACAGGGCAGTCCTCCAGGGCGACTACGCCGTTGCCAAGAGATCGGCTGCGGACCAATATCAGGTTCACATAGTTCAGGAAGGAGATACGCTTTATTCCATTTCGAGGCGCTATTTTACCACGGTAGAGGCGTTGAAGCAACTGAATGCCCTGAACGACAATATTATTTCCGTAGGACAGGAATTGAGAATACAGTCCAACAACATCAGATAAGATCATGAAGTACCAGAGAAGCAGCGCCCTGTTCAGGGAGGCTCAACGCTATATTCCGGGCGGGGTGAATTCCCCGGTCCGGGCTTTCAAGGCTGTGGGGGGAGACCCGGTCTTTGTAAAAGAGGCCAAGGGGGCTTACCTCTACGACGTAGACGGCAACCGCCTAATCGACTATATATCCTCCTGGGGTCCGCTCATCCTGGGCCATGCCTTCGAACCCGTTTTGGAGGCCGTCATAGAGAAGGCGAAAAAAGGGACCTCTTTCGGTATGCCTACCGAAATTGAGACGGACCTGGCAAGGCTCGCAGTTTCCATGGCGCCGAACATCGATAAGATACGGTTTGTGAACAGCGGTACCGAGGCCTGTATGAGTGCGATCCGACTTGCGCGTGGTTTTACGGGAAAGGAAAAGATCATCAAGTTTGCGGGATGTTACCATGGCCATGCAGATGCCTTTCTGATACAGGCGGGCAGTGGGGCGGTTACTTTCGGGAGCCCCAATAGTCCTGGGGTAACCCAGGGAACGGCCAAAGATACCCTCCTCGCCCGATATAATGACCTGAACAGCGTAGACGAACTCATCGCCGCCAACCAGGGAGAGATTGCCGCGGTCATCATCGAACCCGTTGCCGGGAATATGGGATGTATCATCCCTGAGGATTCCTTTATCCGTGGATTGAGGGAAAGGTGCACCAAAGCCGGAATCCTGCTCATCTTTGACGAGGTCATGACGGGCTTCAGGCTGGCTCGCGGAGGTGCCCAGGAAGTGCTTGGGATCCCGGCAGATATTGTCACCTATGGTAAGGTCATAGGCGGGGGATTACCCGTGGGCGCCTTTGCAGCCCGTAGTGAAATCATGGATTATTTGGCTCCCGTAGGCCCTGTCTATCAGGCGGGAACTCTAAGTGGTAACCCGTTGGCCATGAGTGCCGGTTTGGCCATGCTCACTGCCCTAAATGACAACCCCGCTGTCTTCGAGAGCCTGGACAAGAAAACCCGGTACCTTCACAAAGGGATCGAAAAGATACTTACAGAACATGGGATCGCCCACCAGATCAACCGTTTTGGATCCATGATCTCCGTGCATTTCACGGAAGAGCCGGTGGTCGATTTCGAAGGAGCCGTCAGAGGGAATAACGAAACCTTCAAGGCCTATTTCCACGGGATGCTCTCAAAAGGGGTCTACCTTCCGCCCAGTGCTTTTGAAAGCTATTTTCTAAACGATGCCCTGAGCTACGAGGACATCGACTTTACCCTTGATGCCCTAAAGCAGATAGCACCGAAATTAAAATAAGAAAAGGACCCGCATGGGTCCTTTTTTGTTAATGTCTACCCCGACCATCCCGGTCGCCATGAGGTCTGCGATGCTTCCTGTGATGTATGGCCTTCTCCCATTTTTCGAATTGCTCCTCGTTGAGGATCTTCTTCATTTTCTCCTTGCTGGCGATCATATGGTCCAGGCGTTCACTTTCCCTGGAGAATCGTTCGTCGGCACTGAGGACCTTGGCCGATTCTTTATTTCTTTCCTCTTTCCGGGCCTCCTTTTTTTCCTTGCGAAGGCGGGCATTCTCCAGATGAAATTTCTGCACCTCCTCCTGCTGTGCCTTCGAGAGGTCGAGCGCAAGGGTCATGCGTTTTGTTTTGAGGGTAGCGACCTGATCCGGGGTCAGTGGGTCTTCTGAGTGCCTGGGACCGTGTCTGTGTCCTTCCTGGGCCACTGCACTGCAACTGGCTATGACGAGCATAGCGATCATGATTTTTTTCATGTGTTGATGATTTAAGTTATACTCCTTTGACGTATTACTGTATCAAGGGTTTAGCGTGGAAATGGGATTTAAGACAGAATTAACGCTTGAGTTCTAAAACGAAAAAGCCCCGCTAGGTGCGAGGCTTTTTCTATGGGTGATTTGGGGATATGTATTTGGCAATCACTTACAGTGCTTCGTCTTTCTGATGCTGGAGATCGACCGACTCAGTTTGTACCAGCTGGACTTCCTCATTATTAAATTCTTCGGAGGATGTTTCCACCTGGCTGTAGATCAAGACAGAGGCGATGAAACAAATCAGGTAGATAAGACTTTTTACTTTGTAAGGCATGATCTGGGGTTTTAATTTCATCACTAATATAGGACCTAAAAGCAGGTGTTTTCCCGGAATGTTGTCCAGTGGCAGCCTGGTTGTGGTGAAAAGGCCGAAAGTTGTGGTAAACGGCAAAATGACATTTGGGTGATAAAAACCAAAAGGTACCGTTCACAGAATAAACGGTACCTTTTACAGAATGTGATTTCGACCCTAGCTGGGATCCAGGATCTTTTCTATACGCTGGACAATGTCCTGCAGGTGGTATTTGCTCATCCTGTCAGAGGTCCTGTTCACCGCATTCCTGGCGGCGGACTGTATGGTGCTGAGCTCTGCCCTGGCGATGGACCTCAGATCGGACTGACTCATGGTCACTGCGGTCGACTTACGATATCCCCCGAAGTCGGGCAGCTTCTTCTGGTCTTCGGCCTTCATGATATACTCCAGCCTGTCTACGTGGGCCTTTTGCAAATTCCTGCGATAGGTGTCAATGGTCCTGCCGGTCCGCAACTCGGACCAGAGTCCGCGCCTGATATCGGTCATCAGGTCTATCAGGGTATATGCATCCCTGCCGTGCATGGCCTCGTATTCTACCAGCCGTTCCATTTTTCCGAGGCTGAGCAGGTTGTTGAGGGTACGTTCCTGCAACCCTCTCAGGCGTTCTACAGAACCTGAGTATTCGATCTTAGCAAAAAGGTCCTTGTCCATCAGCCACTCAGGGGTTTCAAAAAGCTGATCGTGCAGGAATGCCACGCAATTCTCCTGATGTTCTTTGGGGACATAGGTATAGACAGGCCCCTCCTGGTCATAGGTTTTGTGATTTTCATAAACCCCGCCAATGTTATTGGAAACATGACCCATATAGCGATTGAACTGGGCGAGCACCTGGCCGTAAAGTGTTTCCAGGTCGTCGTAATTCTTCCCGTCCTCTCTGGTCCATTCAACCAGGTTGGGCACGATGCGTTTCAGGTTTTCGATCCCGTATTCGCCGGCGAGGATCGCATTGTCACCCAGGTCTTCGGTTTGAGAGCTGGGATCTACCACATCCCCGGCCTGCTGGTGCCCGAAACGGTAAAGGGGATCTCCTGCGTGCTCCAGGATCCAGGAATCCAGGACAGGCTTTTCCTCTTCGGCCGATTTATTCGGGATGGGTCGGTATCCCCATTTAATGGCGTATTTATCATAGATACCGATGTTCGGCATCAGGGCCACATCCCCGTCCTCGGGTTGGGCGATATAGTTAAAGCGGGCGTAGTCCATAATGGAAGGTGCCGTGCCGTATTTCTTTGTAAAGGAGGGTGACCGCAGGGAATCCACCGGATAGGCCACGCTGCTTCCCATGTTATGGGGCAGGCCCAAAGTATGGCCCACCTCGTGAGAGGATACGAACCTGATCAGCCTTCCCATGACCTCATCTTTGAAGGCCACACCCCGGGCATCCGGGTTGATGGCAGCGGTCTGTACAAAGAACCAGTTCCTAAGCAGGGTCATCACATTGTGGTACCAGTTGATATCCGATTCCAGGATCTCTCCGCTACGGGGATCGCTTACATGGGGCCCGTTTGCGTTGGGAATAGGGGAGGCCAGGTAGCGAACCACGGAATAGCGCACATCCTCAGGAGACCACTCAGGGTCTTCTTCCGGGGATGGCGGGTCCTTGGCGATGATCGCATTTTTAAATCCTGCCGCCTCAAAGGCTACCTGCCAGTCCTCGATCCCCTGTTTGATATAAGGAACCCACTGTTCGGGAGTGGCGCGGTCTACGTAATATACTATGGGTTTTTTGGGCTCTACGAGTTCGCCTCGTTTGAATTTTTCCATGTCCTCTTCCTTAACTTCCAGTCTCCACCGGTCGAGGTAAGTAATGGTCTTACTCTCCTGTGCTTCGAGACCGTAATCTACCTGACCCCTTGCAAACCAGCCTACCCGCCTGTCGAAGTACCTTCTTTTCATGGGCTCTTTGGGAAGCAGGATCATGGAGTTGTTGATCTCTATGGAAATGGACCCGAGGCTCTCGTTGGAGGGAGGATCCCCGGCATTGTAGGTTTTCACATGCCTTGCCTCAATGTTCAGAGGGTAGCTTTTGATGGATTCGATAAAACTCCTGCTGTCATCCAGCCTCGTGGCCTTGTATCGCTTTCTGTACCGGTCTGGCATACCCAAAGCCTGTACGTCCTTTGTAAAAAGATCGTCGACCTCTATCACGGTGGCCGGGTTCAGGGAATCTTTTTTAAAGGCCTTGATGTCGAAGGAATAGAGCACCGGCTCAAAATTGGAATTTACCACAGCCTCGTGTACGGGAAGGGAATCAGCGGCTACCACGTCATGACTCACCACACGGAGCAGCACCTTCTTGGATTTCTTTTCCCACCTGAGAACCTGGGTATTGATCTTTCCACCCCCGAAACCAATGCCCGAAGCTGTCTTGGAGATCCTGCTCACCATGAGCATCTCCCGGTTGAAGAGGGAATCCGGGATCTCATAAAAATGGGTATCGTCCACCACGTGGACCTTAAAAAGGCCATCGTCCGTGATAGCCTCCTTGGTGATGACCTTTTCATAAGGTTCAATTTCACCTTTCTTGCTTTTGGCTGCAGGTTTGGCAGCTTCTGTTTTTTTCTTCTTTTTGAAAAGTTGAGCATCAACCGATTGGGAGTATCCTGCAAAAAGTAGTACAACCAGGATTTTCGGAAGTAATTTTCTTATCATTTTCAGGTTCTTTTGATTTTGAAATTTTTCAAAGAACTGAAAAAATCACAAAGGGTACTGTTAAGGAATTCTTAAGTAGCTCTGGGCACGTGTCTGGCTTGCTCCCTACACATAAATTTCACTAAATCAAATTATTAAGAATAAAGAAGAAGGAAAAAATCTTCTTGGTTTCGGAGGTTTTCAAGTGTTAATTATCCGCCAACAATGTAACATTTCACGTTTTACAAAGTCTTATAGACAAAGAATTACAACCATCAATCAATCGAGAAATGAACAAACTATTTATCCTATGTGGAATGGTTTTCCTGGGGATAACCTCCACGCCGCAATCACCCGAGACTATTGAGACAGAATCCCTTGAGACCCTCACTCCTGTGACATTCAAGGCTACCTGGAATCAAGATCAGGTCGATCACCTGATCAATTTTTCTGAGGTATGTAAGGAATCAAAGTACATGGAAGAGCTGGACATAGCCTCCATCGCTTATGAGGAAGTAGAAGAGCCCATCCTGCTGGGTTTTGATACCCGGGAGTATCTGCCCGAGAATTTTAACCCCTATGTCTCTTATGTGGATTTAAACGCGATCCCATTTATGGAAGAAAACGAGGAGGAGATCTTCCCCTCGGCATTGATCGCTCTTTTGCCTGAGGGATTCAATGCCTACGCAGCTCCTGTCGATTTTATGAACATATCCTATATAGAGGAAGAGGATTTGGACCTGGACTTCGATACCAGTAAGTGGTTGCCCGAAGGATTTGATCCTTACGCTCGCGACCTGGATCTGAACACCATCGTTTATATTGAGGAGGAAGAGCTCGACCTGGGGTTTGATACCTCTCTCTACCTTCCGAAGGATTTCGATCCCTACAGCCTGTAAAGCATCTTTAAATGAAATAAAGATTTCATTGAGATATTTGAATTAGTTAGTTGAGAAGCCCCGCTGATGCCGGGGCTTTTTTATGGGCCAATCGGAGTTGTTTTTTAACGCTCCGCCTCCTTCTGCGACTGCTTAACAAAAGTTTAACTCACTGCATTAGTGGTAATAAAACATGACGCCAAGTGCTTTAATAGATCTTTTTGAACCTCCGGATTATCAACTTGATAAGAAGAATCTATAGAAATTACGAAAGTCATAATCACAGCTGATAACGCTGATTGTTAATCATTTCTGAAGGGCAATAAAAACGGGGTTTTCGGGTTATATCTTTGCCTTAAAATGTAATCAGAAAATGTTATGAATACACAAAATACATTACTTTATATCCTTCTTTTCTTCGGTTTTGGACTGAGTTCATCAGCCATGGAAAAGAGAAACGAGATCAGCCTGGAAGTGGATTCCATCACCTATATTGAAGAGGAAGACTCTGCGTCTTTGGACTTTAATACGGAGGCGTTTTTACCGGAGGATTTCAACCCCTACAGTGCGCCTGAAAACATCCTTCACGT
>NZ_JBFGBM010000110.1:0-8978 GCF_041567615.1 Muriicola sp. | reverse complement strand
GGTCTATATGAACTACGCTGAATTTCCCAGGGATGTAAACCCGGGAGAGCGCATCCTCCTCGATGACGGGAAACTCATCTTTGAGGTCGTGGCGACCAACAAAAAGGATGAGGTACAGGCCAAAGTGATTCAGGGTGGACCATTGAAGTCCAAAAAAGGGGTGAACCTGCCTAATACAAATATATCTCTCCCTGCCCTGACCAAGAAGGATATCAAGGATGCCATTTTTGCCATTTCCCAGAAAGTAGACTGGATAGCCCTCAGCTTCGTCCGATACAGCCAGGATCTCATCGACCTTCAAAACCTTATCGAAGAACACTCCGAACACAAGATTCCCATCGTGGCCAAAATCGAGAAGCCGGAGGCAGTAGAAAATATTGATAAGATCGTTTCCTATTGCGACGGACTCATGGTCGCCAGGGGTGATCTGGGGGTGGAAGTGCCCGCACAGGAAGTCCCGCTCATACAGAAGACCCTTGTTCTCAGGGCAAAGAGGGCCAGGATTCCCGTGATCATTGCCACACAGATGATGGAAACTATGATCACCAGCCTTACGCCTACCCGGGCAGAGGTCAACGATGTGGCCAATTCCGTGATGGATGGAGCCGATGCGGTAATGCTCTCCGGGGAGACCTCTGTGGGGAATTATCCCGTTCAGGTCATTGAAAAAATGTCGAGTATCCTCAGCAGTGTGGAAGGATCAGAACTCATCAAAGTGCCTCAGGAGCCTCCTCATATCAGGACCAAGAGGTATATTACAAAAGCTGTGTGTTTTCACGCAGCTACCATGGCCAACGAGATAAAGGCCAAGGCGATCTCAACCCTTACCAACAGTGGGTATACCGCCTTCCAGATCTCCGCCTGGAGACCGAGTGCCCATATCCTGGTATTTACATCCAACAGAAGAATACTGACCCAGCTGAACCTGCTCTGGGGAGTTAAGGCCTTCTATTACGACAAATTCGTCTCCACGGACGAGACCATTGAGGACGTAAACCGCATAGCATGTCAAAAGGGTTTCCTGGAAGCAGGGGATATGCTGATCAGCCTGGCCGCTATGCCTATCAAGGCTAAAGGGATGGTCAATACCCTCAGGGTCACCGAAATAGATTCCTGTAATTTCTAAAGAAGTTACAATTCAAATCTGAGTTGTACAGAAACGCTTTTTTCCTCGGTGGGGGAGGCGTCCTTCCCTTTGAGATTGGAAAGGGAGATCCCCAGTAGTCGCACCGAATTTTCCAGGGGCTGCTGGTAGAGGAGCTCTATGGCCGTGTCGAGAATCAGGTCCTTGGCACCTATATAATAGGGCAGGGTCCGGCTCCGGGTTTGTAATGTAAAATCGCTGTATTTGATCTTCAGGGTGACCGTCCTGGCAGAAGTGCCTGCTTGGGCAACTCTTCTTGCCAATTCTTCGGCTATATGCCCCAGGCGGTCTTTCATAAATACTTCGCTGCTGAGATTTTCGCTGAACGTCCGTTCCGCACCCAGGGATTTTGGGGTTCGGTGAGACCTGACCTCACTGTGGTGGATCCCTCTGACCACCTCGTAATAGTGAATTCCACTCTTCCCGAAGTGTTCCTCCAAAAACTCGGGGGTCTTGTCCTTCAGGTCCTTGCCCGTAAAAATGCCCAGGTGGTACATTTTTTCTGCCGTCACCTTACCTACGCCGTAGAACTTACGGATATCCAGGGTCTCGAGAAACGGGATGACATCTTCGGGGTTGATGGTCTTTTGCCCATTCGGTTTGTCAATATCGCTGGCCACCTTGGCGATGAATTTATTGATGGAAATGCCCGCGGATGCAGTGAGACCCACTTCCCTGAAAATACGCTCCCTGATCTCTCTGGCGATCAGGGAGGCCGAGGGGTTGCCAGTCTTATTGTGGGTAACATCCAGGTAGGCCTCGTCCAGGGAGAGGGGTTCCACCTTATCGGTGTAATCGAAGAAAATAGAACGGATCTTTAACGAGATCTCCTTGTAGCGATCGAACCGGGGTTTTACGAAAATGAGGTCGGGGCACAGCTTTGAAGCGAGAACCCCACTCATGGCGCTCCGCACCCCGAATTTTCTCGCCTCGTAGCTCGCGGCAGCAACTACTCCTCTTTTGGCCCCACCCCCAACGGCGACAGGCTTTCCTTCTAATTCCGGATTGTCCAGCTGTTCAACGGAGGCATAGAACGCATCCATATCTACATGGATTATTTTCCGGATGGGGAAATCGAACGGCATAAACAAATTTAAGTCATATCTTAGTTTTATGGGCCAGCCATTGAAAACCGCCATAATCCTGGGAGCGACCGGACTGACCGGCGGTATCCTGCTGGAAGATCTCCTGGAGGATCCCAGGTACGGATGTGTAAAGGTATTTACGAGGTCCCCAGTCGGGAAGGAGCATCCAAAATTGGAGGTGCACCTGGGCGATCTTCTGTCGCTATCGGATTTCAAACCGCATTTTAAGGGAGATGAGGTCTATTGTTGTATAGGCACGACCAGGGCAAAAAGTCCTGATAAGGAAAAATACAGGGCTGTGGATTACGGGATCCCTGTAGAGGCAGCCCGATTGTGCAAAGAGAACGAAATAGATACTTTCCTCGTAATTTCTGCCCTGGGGGCCGATCCGGGAAGTGGGATCTTTTACAACCAGGTCAAGGGGGAGATGGAGGAGGCCGTATTGGGGATAGGGATAGACCGAACCTTTATACTGCAACCTGCCCTGATCCAGGGGCCACGGGAGGAGAGCAGGCCAGGGGAATGGATTGCCAGGAAACTCTTTTCAGTACTGGACATTTTCATGGTAGGACCTTTGCGGAAATACAAATCGATCGAGGCTGCGGATATCGTTGCGGCCATGATCCGGCTTGCCAATAAAGGACATTCGGAAAACAGGATCGTTTCAGATACCATAAAAAGCCTTGCCCATGATTGAGATCGAAAGAAAATTCCTGGTGAGGTCTCGTGCATACAGGGATGAAGCCGAAAAAAAAGAGGAGATCATTCAGGGCTTCCTCAATACCCATCCCGATCGTACCGTCAGGATCCGCCTGAGCGGCGAACAGGGATTTCTCACTGTCAAAGGCAGGACGGATGCCGAAGGGATCACCCGATTTGAATGGGAACGGGAAATACCGGCCACGGAGGCCAGGGCCCTGCTGGAAATCTGTGAACCGGGGGTGATCAGCAAGGTGAGATACTTTGTGAGGAGTGATTCACACCTGATCGAGATTGATGAGTTCGGAGGAGCCAATGAAGGCCTGGTCATTGCCGAGATCGAAATGCAGGAAATAGATGAGATCATTGTAAAACCCGACTGGCTTGGGGAGGAGGTAACAGGGGACCCTAAATATTACAATTCCCAGCTCAGTAAAAAACCGTATTCCGCATGGAAAGAAACCTGATCTGTTATGGCCTTCTCTCTTTACTAGTCTCTTTATGCTCCTGTGGGGAGAAAAATAATTCAGACAAGGGGCTTCATATCCAAATGGAAGAGCCGCAAATCTCAAGGGCCCAACTAAAACAGGAACTCACGGCAAAAGGATACCAGGTATTTGATTATGTCGACTCAAAGACGGCAGATACACTCCTGATGCAGCAGTATTTTATCGCCTTCCTGAAAAGAGGTCCGAACAGGTCCCAGGACCAGAAAGTAGTAGACAGTTTGCAGCCCCTTCACCTGGAGCACCTCGGCCGGATGTACAACCTGGGATACGCTGATATTTCAGGACCTTTTGGGGATGATGGGGATATCAGAGGGATTACAATCTACAATACGCCTACTCTGGAAATGGCTGATAGCCTCGCCAATTTGGACCCATTTGTTAAAGCAGGCTATCTCATCATTGAGATCCACCCCTGGTGGGCTGCCAAGGGTTTTCCCCTTAGGTGATTTCTTAAAATGCGCTTTTGAACTGTTCCAGGAAGCGCAGGTCGTTCTCGCTGAGCAGTCGGATGTCCGAGATTTGGTGCAGGAGCAGTGCGATCCTGTCTATACCCATCCCGAAAGCGAACCCGGAATATTCCTTGGAGTCTATGCCGCAATTGTCCAGGACATTGGGGTCAACCATACCGCAACCCATAATCTCGAGCCATCCCGTACCCTTGGTCATACGGTAATCCGTTTCGGATTCCAGCCCCCAATACACATCCACCTCTGCACTGGGTTCCGTGAATGGGAAATAAGACGGCCGCAGCCTGATCTTGGACTTCCCAAAAAGTTCGGTCGTGAAGAACTGCAGGGTCTGTTTGAGGTCTGCAAAGGAAACATCCCTGTCTATATAAAGGCCTTCCACCTGATGGAAGAAACAATGGGAACGTGCCGAGATGGCCTCATTCCGGTACACCCGGCCTGGGGAGATCGTCCGGATCGGAGGTTTATGGGTCTCCATGTATCGAACCTGCACCGATGAGGTATGTGTCCGCAGAAGGAGGTCCGGATCCGTCTGAATGAAAAACGTATCCTGCATATCCCTGGCCGGGTGGTGTTCCGGCAGATTCAGGGCGGTAAAATTATGCCAGTCGTCCTCGATCTCAGGTCCTTCAGACACGTTGAACCCTATCCTGCTGAAGATATCGATGATCTGGTTCTTTACGATGGAGATAGGATGCCTTGATCCTAATTCGAGGGGCTCTCCGGGACGGGTCAGGTCTCCGTATATGGACTTTTGACCTACCTTAGCTTCCAGGGATGCCTTGAGCGAACTGACCTTCTCCGCCGCAAGGACTTTCAGTTCATTGATGGTCTTCCCGAATTCCTTTTTTTGGTCGTTCGGAACTTGCTTGAATTCACTGAAAAAGTGGTTCAGGACTCCTTTTTTACCCAGGTATTTAATCCTGAACTCCTCCACGGCTTCCTCAGATGCCGCAGTGAATTCCTGAACTTCCTTAATATGTTCCTTGAGCTGGTCGATCATTTTAGGTATACTTGGTTTCCCGCGTTCAAAAATAGGTGTTTTTTGGATTTCACCGGCACCCCTTACAGCAAAGTTTGGGGTTGGCCATCAATCTGGGTCATGGGTTGTGTGTTCGTTGTTTTTCAATACGTATTTCACGCATTGGCCAAAGCTTTCAAAAATATGCTCATGGGGAACCAGACCGGGAATGATATCGATCCGCTCCATCAGATATCTCGGCTGATCCAATACCCTGACAAAGAGAACGCGGATGTTCCTACTTCTCAGATCTTGCAGGACATCTTCCATTGCGTAGAGGCCGGACTGGTCCATATACTGCATCCTTCCCAGGCGGATGATTACCGTGGATGCGGTATTCGGGATCTGGTCGGCCAGCATTTGGAAATCACTCGTCGTCCCGAAGAAGAGAGGCCCTTTAATGTGTTTTATAAAAACCTTTTCCCGCAGGAAGTTGGGAAAACCCTTTTCATCTGCCCAGGCTTTCTCGGTGGCCACCGACCTGATCTCTGAGCGCTTAGCGGTAAGGTCCCCGATCTTTTTCATAAACATCAGAGAGGCTATGACCAGGCCAATACCCACAGCGTATACCAGGTTCCACAGCGTGGATAGTACAAGGACTACCATCATGATAATGACCTCCATACTCATCCTCAAGGGACCTATTTTTAGATCACGGGGAAGGCTGGGAATGGCTTTAAGGCCTTTGTAATCCATCACCTTGATCCCTACGGTGATCAGAATGCCTGCAAGCACGGCTGCAGGGATTTGTGACGCTACCGGGCCAAGGGCGAGCAGGATCACCATCAAAAGGAGGCCTGAGATCATCCCGGAGAGTCTTGTCTTCCCCCCGGCGTTGATATTGACTACGGTCCTGATGGTTGCTCCCGCTCCCGGGATACCTCCAAATACAGCAGCTATACTGTTACCAATTCCCTGCCCGACCAGCTCTTTGTTGGGATTGTGTTTAGTTTTTGTCATATTATCCGCCACTACGGAGGTGAGTAAGGAGTCAATGGATCCCAGCAAGGCCAGGGTAAGGGCCGTAAATACAAATGGGGTTATGGACTGCAAGCGGAATTCAGTAATGATCTCGAGGTATGGGATGGGAAATCCCTCGGGAATCGTCTCAATAGGACGATAATCGAGCCCAAGGCCAAAGGCTGCCCCCGAAACGAGGATCAGGCCCACCAGGGTACTCGGCAATTTATTGGTGATTTTTTTGAATCCAAATATGATCACCACCGTGATCAGTGCCAGGATAAATTCAGTCCACTTTATATCGCGAAGTGCCCTGGGCAAGACTTTAAAGGCCCCTATAACCCCAGATGCTTCCTTTGCGGCCAGGACCTGTGCCTCTTCCATGATCTCCCCTTCCGTGATTTCTCCTGCCCTGGAGATGGTCTCGTGAAAATCCTCCAGCACGAGGATCCCCTCCCCGGCCTCTTCCCTCAGTATGTTCTCCAGGATCAGTTCCTCAGCCTGTGGTTTGAAGGGTTCTACCCAGTTCCTGTCCTCTTTGGGGTAGTAACCCAGGGCGGGTAGTAATTGGGTGATGATGATAATGAGTCCGATGGCGGTCATGAACCCTGAGACCACGGGATATGGAATATATCGAATATAACTCCCTAAACCGATAATTCCCAACCCGATCTGCATAAAGCCACTGAGCAGAAATACGGTAAGGATGGCAGGGAGGGCCTTTTCCACGCTGCCATCGTACACTGCGATGATCCCGGCAATAACGATCATGCTGACAGCGGTCATGGGGGCTGTGGGCCCTGAGATCTGGGTAGGCGTCCCTCCGAAGAGTGCTGCAAAGAAGCTGATAAAGATGGCCCCGTACAGACCCGCACTGGGTCCGAGACCGGAACTAACCCCAAAGGCCAGGGCCAGGGGAAGTGCGACGATCCCGGCAGTGATCCCTCCAAGGAGGTCACCCCGAATATTCGCAAACAGGGATTTCATTAAAAGGTCAAATCGGTTGTCCCTTCTAAGATACTCAATTCCCCAAACAAAAAGCCAGTAAAGTATACTGGCTTTCAATAAATTAGACAGGAAGGGGGGGTGATGTCAATCCAGGTGATAAATCTCCATGATATTCGACAGGATCTTTTCGAAATCTATCTTCAGGTCGATCAGTTCCCCCGAATGAATGTCGAAAACCCAGCCGTAGACCTTGAGGTTTCGCTCGCGGTAGGCTTTCTGCACAGCTGCCGTTTTAATCAGATTTACGCATTGCTCCTGCACGTTCAGTTCTATTAAGCGCTCATACCTCTTATGTTCATCCGCAATGGCGTCGAGCTCCTTTTTGTGCAGGCGGTACACGTCCCGGATATTTCTCAACCAGGGATTGAGTAGGCCCAGGTCTGCGGATTGCATGGCGGCCATGACCCCACCACATCCGTAATGGCCGCAAACCACCACGTGGTTCACTTTCAGGTGCTGTATGGCATATTCTACCACTGACATCACATTCAGGTCGACACTGATGACCATGTTCGCAATATTCCTGTGGACAAAGACCTCACCGGGCCCCAGTCCCATGACCTCTTCAGCGGTGACCCGACTGTCTGAGCATCCTATATAAAGCATTTCAGGATTTTGACCTTTGCCCATCTTGTTAAAAAAATCGGCATCGACCTTTAATTTATCCTTTATCCAGTTTTCATTGTTTTTGAATACGTGTTCTATTTTCATGTTAGGTTTCTTTAAGCGGTTTTTCTCTTATTATTATTTGGCCTGAGGTTTATATAGTCCATGAACCTCGCAGGATTTTCCACCGTACCTTTTTCGGCGATCAGTGTTATATGAATATTGCGTTCAAGGGCCTTGTAGGAGAAATCATCCAGGATCTCAATGATATCGTAATCCAGGAAGCGTGTATTCCTCACATCCAGTTCAAGATACGTATCTTTGGGGAGACCTTCTAATTCCTTAAGGATCGCTCCCTTGTTAAAAAAGGTCACCTCTTCAGCCAGGGTCATCTTTATTTTATGGAACCCGTTGCTTTTATCCTGGATGTGGAGGAAGTGGGAATTCTGGTAGCTCTTGATCAGGATGACCACGATCCCTACCCCGAGTCCCAATCCAATTCCTATCAGCAGGTCTGTGAAAATGATCCCCAGGACCGTGACCGTAAAAGGGATGAATTGTTTCCAGCCCAGGTCATACATCTTGAAGAATAAGGCAGGCTTGGCCAGTTTATACCCCACGATAAAGAGGATGGCTGCCAGGACTGACAAGGGGATCATGTTGAGAAGCCGTGGGATCAGGATCACGGAGATCAGAAGGAAAAACCCGTGTATGATCGCAGACAATTTGGATTTTGCCCCCGATTGTATGTTAGCTGAACTGCGAACAATTACCTGAGTGATCGGCAATCCACCGATAAACCCAGAAATCATATTTCCAGTTCCCTGGGCGAGTAGTTCCCTGTTCGTCGGGGTTACGCGTCTTTCCGGATCGAGCTTGTCAGTGGCCTCTACACATAACAAGGTCTCCAGACTGGCTACCAGGGCAATGGTAAAGGCGGTAATCCAGATCTCCGGTTGGGTGATGACTGAAAAATTAGGAAAACTGAACTGAGCCAGAAACGAAGCCGTATCCTCCGGAATAGGTACTTTTACCAGGTGATCCGTTGAAATTCCCCAGTACGAGTTGTCTTTGGTAATCGCATAGAACAATATGCCCACAATGACTGCTACCAGAGGTCCCTGTACAAGTTGAAAGAACTTCGCTTTTTTGATCAGCACTTTATCCCAGAGAACCAGGATGCCCAGGCCCAGGACGGCAACAGCTGTTGCGCCAGGACTGATATATTTAAGTGCGTTGAAGATCTCAGAAAAGGTGTTTTCCCCGTCAACCTGCATAAAGGCCAAATCTCCTTCCGGATCGGCATCATAGCCGAAGAAATGCGGGATCTGTTTGAGGATGATGATGATCCCGATCCCGGTGAGCATCCCTTTGATCACCGACGATGGGAAATAGTACCCAATAATTCCGGCTTTTAAGACGCCGAAAAGAATTTGTATGGCTCCACCGAGAACGACAGCCATCAGGAAGTTCTGGTAT
>NZ_JBFGBM010000109.1:0-9047 GCF_041567615.1 Muriicola sp. | reverse complement strand
CTCCATCTGAGTATTTGATTTTAAATTTAATAACACCAACGTTCACGGGGATCGTCAGAGGTTGATTTTAACGACTGCAAAAATAATCTATTAATTTATACGAACAAGGATTTCTGTCGAATTTTTATACAGGCTTTGATTCTACTTCAGCAGGTCGGGCCTGAGGTTTTGTGTTCTGAGATGGGCCTGTTCTTCCCGCCATGCCTCAATGGCTTTGGTATTTCCTCCTGTGAGGATCTCCGGTACTTCCAGGCCTTTATAATTCCTCGGCCTCGTATATACGGGCGGAGCTAGGAGGTTATCCTGAAAGGTATCGGTCAGGGCCGAAGTTTCATCATTCAGAACCCCGGGAAGCAGACGGATCACGGCATCACACAGGACGGCAGCCCCCAGCTCGCCTCCTGATAGCACATAGTCGCCAATGGATATTTCCCTGGTGATCAGAGTATCTCTCACCCGCTGATCCACTCCTTTGTAATGTCCGCAGAGTATGATCATATTTCCCAGGAGGGAAAGAGAATTGGCCATTTTCTGATCGAGTGTCTGTCCGTCGGGGGTGAGGTAGATGACCTCATCGTATGTCCTCTGGGATTTCAGTTCCTGAATGCATTTATCAATGGGTTCGATCATCAGAACCATGCCGGCACCCCCTCCGAATTGATAGTCATCCACCTGTTTGTAATTTCCCTGTGCATAATCCCTGAGATTGTGGACATGTACTTCGACCAGCCCTTTTTCAATGGCACGTTTCAGGATGGAGGCCTCAAACGGACTTCTGAGGATCTCCGGAACTACAGTGATGATATCGATGCGCATCTTGAAATTTTCTGGTGTGTCTTAATTGATCAGGGTGCTGTCCAAAAGTAATGAAAACAGTGAATATCCTTTTTCCAGCCGAGTCTTTCGTAGAGGTTCTGAGCCGGATTTTCCACCGCCGTCTCCAGGGCCAGTCCCTTGTAGCCTTTTAAAGAGCAAAACCCCTGGGCCTTCCTCAACAATGCTGCACCCACGCCCAGCCCTCTGGCGGAAGGGATTACATAGAGGTCGTTCAGAATGAATACTGGTCTCAGGGAAACCGTCGAAAAACTGGAATACAGCTGTACAAATCCCACAGGAATATCATCGACCTCTCCCAAAAATATCTCGGAATCCCTTTCCCTGAGCCTGGCCTTTAAAAACGATCCGGCAGCCGGTTTGTCCGATGATTGCTTGTAAAAGACCCTATAGGCATCCAGTAAATCGATCAGAACGGGCAGGTCTGCTTCTGTGGCTGCTCTTGTGGAAATTGACATGGCGTTCTAAAAAAAAAGCTCCCTGAGGGGAGCTTCATTTATTTGGATTTTCTGTATTTGTTGATCTCGTCCTGTAACTGCCGGCTAATGCGCTGCTCCCTTTCCAAAGCCCTTCTCCTGTGGTCTTCGTATTCTGTTTCCAGGTCGGCCAGGCTGCTTTTGGCCTCCTGGGTAAGGACGTTGCTCTGCCTGAACTTAAAGATGAATAGGAGCAGCAGGAGGAACAAGCCCATGATTAGGGTCCACATGATGATGTTATAGGAAGACTTGGAGACCTGGGCCCCGAGCAGGGACATGCTGTCTTTTTCCTCTGTGACCGCATTCAGGTTTTTGGTTGTTTCCTCAAGGGTGGAATTCAGGGAGGCAATCGTACTTTGCTGGGTGCTGATCTCCTGTTGCAGCTGCTGAGCCTGGGCTCGTGCCGCATTCAGAGAGTCAAGCACATTTTGCCTCAGTTTATCGAGATTGATGGTCCTTACTACTTCGTATCTCCTGCCTTCGGCCCTGTAATTGCCCGATTTATCGTATATGTACTCAAACTGTGAATTGATGGTCCCGCCTTCCAGGGAGGGTTGCTCTGCGCTCTCATCAGTCTGGGCATAGGCCTGGAAACCTAGAAGGAGAACCATAACGACCATGGTAAGTCTGAAAAATTTCATTCCGCGTTGTTCTTGGGTTTAACTTTGATTCAGGTTTAGCTAAATTACCTTTAATATTAGTAAGTACGAAATAATTCTGGATAAGGATCATCTTCCGGAAGAAAAATAAAAATACAGGCGAATAACTCAGGTACTTCCTAATAATAAGTAAATCGCCTCACCTTTGCGATATATTTTGCCAGCCTGATGACCTGATGGGCGTAGCCGTACTCATTGTCATACCAGACGTATAAAACCATATTCTTACCTCCCGGATCGACGATCGTCGCCATACTGTCATAGATAGCCGGGGCAGAAGTTCCGATGATATCTGAGGAAACCAGTTCATTGCTCAGGGAATACTTGATCTGCTCCACCAGGTCCCCCTCCAGTGCGTATTTCTTGATGATGGTGTTGATGCCTTCCTTGGAAGTGGTATTCTTCACCTCCAGGTTCAGGATGGCAAGTGACCCGTTGGGCACCGGTACCCGGATGGCATTGGAGGTAAGTTTGCCTTCCAGGCTGGGGAGGGCTTTGGCCACGGCTTTTCCTGCTCCGGTTTCTGTGATCACCATATTGAGAGCGGCAGCCCGTCCTCTGCGATACTTTCCGTGCATATTGTCTACGAGGTTCTGATCGTTGGTATAAGCGTGAATGGTTTCCAGATGCCCTTTTACGATTCCCAGAGAATCTTCCACGACCTTCAGGATTGGGGTTATCGCATTGGTCGTACAGGAGGCAGCGGAATAGATCTTAGTGGTATCCGGATCGAATTCGCGCTGATTCACCCCGTGCACGATATTAGGTACATCTTTTCCCGGGGCAGTGAGGAGTACTTTTTCTACCCCTTTTGCCTTCAGGTGGCGGGAAAGGGATTTCTCATCTCTGTATGCCCCTGTGTTGTCAATGACTAAGGCGTCTTTTATGCCTAGCTTGGTATAATCGACCTCCTCAGGGACGCTGGCAGAGATCATATGCACTGTGGTGCCGTTCACGATGAGGGCCTTATTTTTGAAATCTGCTTCTACTGTTCCGCTGAATTGTCCGTGTACGGAATCCGTCCTGAGCAGGGTAGCTCTTTTTTCCAGTATTTCAGCTGATAGTTCCCCCCTGGTGACCACAGCCCGAAGCCGGAGCTGATTCCCTTTGCCTGTCTTTGCCATGAGTTCCCTGGCCAGAAGGCGTCCGATACGCCCAAAACCGTACAGGATCACGTCCTTGGGTTCGATCTCCCGGCTTTTTCTCGCATCCTTTAACTTGTCTACTACAAAGGCTTTTACGTTGTTGTACTGCCCTTCGTCTTCTGAGTGATACTCGTAGGTCAGCTTACCAATGTCCAGTTTTGAGGGGGGCAGTTTCAGGTCCTCGATGGCTCGGAGGATCTCCACAGAATCAAAGATGGATATAGGTTTTTGAACAAATTCCCCGGCATACTCGTGCAGGTTGATGATCTCACTGACGGGTTTGTCGATGATCTGGTTCTTGAACAGGACCACTTCTATGGCACGGTCGTACCAGAGGTCACTGATGATCTTGATGAATTCTGTGGACGCTTTTCTGCGATCGGCCTGAAAGGCCAGCTCCTTTTCATAGGTGGAAATTTTGTTCATTGAGGCGGTTGTTTAAATTTTTTGCAAAAGTATAGATTTCAAACGTTTTCGCACAAGGATCAACGATCAAAAAAACGCACCTGAACAGATGCGTTTTTCGAATTCATTTTTGACTGCAGGACCTACTGGAAAATCAATCTTTCCCGCTCTCCGTCTTTATTCAGCAGGGTGATCACTGTTTTCCCTCTTCGGGAGATCTTCCCAAATTCGATGCGGGCATCCTGTATGTCTTCAATGGGTTCCCCGTCGACTTCCAGGATTATATTATCCACGAGTTCGAGTCCATCCCTCCGGTAAATTTCGGGTACGCCCGTGATCTTTACACCTTTTTTAACTTTGTAGAGCTTCTTGTCCTTCTCGGTGAGGTTTTTTACTGAAAGCCCCATTACAGGTACAATCAGGGACTGCCTTTCTTTAAGGGTTACCGGTATTACCTTGCTTTCTCCTTTGCGCTCCACAGTTACCTGTACTTTATCTCCTGGTCTTTTGGTTGAAATATAGCCCGTCAGATCGGCAAATCTTCGGATCTTGATGTCGTCGATCTGCTTGATCACGTCTCCTTCTGCCAACCCTGCATCGTCTGCCCCGGATTCTTCCTCTACGTCTCCTATGTAAACTCCTTCTATTTCATCCAAACCATTTTCAATAGCATAGGGAGTATTGACGCGGGGAGCCGATATACCCAGCATTCCTTTCTGAACATTCCCGTATTCCAGAATGTCCTCTACTACTTTTTTGGCGATGTTACTGGGAACCGCAAAGGAATATCCCACGTATGATCCGGTTTGGGAGGTGATGGCGGTATTGATCCCGATGAGGTCCCCATTGGTATTCACCAGGGCTCCACCACTGTTGCCTGGGTTTACGGCCGCATCGGTCTGGATAAAGGACTGGTCCGACCTGCCCAGTGCCCTGGCTTTGGCGCTCACGATACCCGCTGTAACTGTTGAGGTAAGGTTGAAGGGATTTCCGACAGCCAACACCCATTCGCCCACTTTTGTGTTGTCCGAATCCCCGAAGGCCAGGTAGGGCAAAGGCCTGTCTGCCTGGATTTTGATCAGGGCGATATCCGAATTGGGATCCGTACCTATGAGTTCCGCTTCATAGGTTTTGTTGTTGTTAAGGGTGACCCTGAGTTCCGTCGATTTATCGATGACGTGGTTGTTGGTCACGATATATCCATCCGGGGAGATGATCACTCCGGATCCGGTTCCCACCTGAGGGACCTGCCGGGATTCCGATCCGTAAAAGAAATCGAAGACACTGGGAGCCGCTTTGCTGATGGTCAGGTTCTTGACGTGGACCACAGCGTTCACCGTATTCTCTGCCGCCGTGGTAAAGTCTACCGCATCAATCCCTGCACCTGCACTGGAAACCGGTTTGTTGCTCGTTTGAAACACAGGCATTTCCTCTTCCCATGCAAAAGTTGTTTTTCCTTTTTCGAAAAGTAATTTATAGCCTCCTAAGGTGATGAGTCCACCGAAGATGGCCACCAAAAGTAAACTCGTAATTCGTTTCATAATCTCGTTTATTAATTCACTTTAAAATTATAAGAAGTCCCGGTTTACCCCGGACCATTTAACGCCTTTTTAACTGCTAAAAATACCTTAAATAATGTCCTATCTTTGTACCTTGTTTTCTGCAATGGATTACCAATTCTCCAAATATCAGGGTACGGGAAACGATTTTATCATCCTTGATAATCGTCCAGATAAATTCCCCAAAAACGATACCAACCTGGTGGCCAGGCTTTGTGACCGACGATTTGGCATTGGAGCGGATGGACTTTTGCTCCTGGAAAATGACAAGTCGGCAGATTTCAGGATGGTGTATTTCAACTCAGATGGCAAGCCCGGAACCATGTGTGGCAATGGCGGGAGGTGTCTGGTCGCATTTGCACATTCTCTGGGGATCATTGGGGATACAACAAGTTTTTCGGCCAGTGACGGACTCCATCACGCGTCGATTTCCGGAGATCAGGTGTCCCTGAGCATGTCTGACGTTAAGGAAGTCAGTAAAAAAAGGAACGCCTTCTTCCTCGATACCGGATCACCTCATCACGTACAGGTTGTGAAAGATTTACAAGAATTTGAGGTGTTCAAGGAGGGTCGAAGGATACGTTATGGCATCTACGGTGAAAAGGGGAGTAATATCAATTTTGTAGAACAGGAGGGCCCCAGCACCTTCGCCGTGAGAACCTATGAAAGGGGTGTGGAAGACGAAACCTATTCCTGCGGTACTGGGGTTACAGCAGTAGCCATCGCTATGCATTTCGCCGGGTATACGAAATCGGCAGAGGTACAGATCAGAACAAGGGGAGGGGATCTTAAAATTAGCTTTCTTCCGAAAGGGAAAGGCTATGAACAGGTGGTCCTGCAAGGTCCGGCCACTTTTGTATTTAAAGGAGTGGTACAATGATAGAACTCAAGGGTAAGAAGGTGGTATTGAGGGCCCTGGAGCCGGAAGACTTGGACTTTCTGTACCTCCTTGAGAACGATACGCTTTTCTGGGAGGTAAGCGGCACACAACAGCCCTATTCGCGCCATGTGCTAAAGCAGTATCTGGACAATGCCCATCGCGACATTTACGAGGTCAAGCAATTGAGGATGGCGATCTGCAGTTCGGAAGGGGACCTTCTGGGTCTCATCGACCTGTTTGATTTTGATCCTAAACACCTGCGGGTGGGGCTCGGACTTGTCATCAGGGCTGCAGAGAACCGCAATAAGGGGATGGGCACCGAGGCCGTAGAACTCATCACGGCATACGCCTTTAGCACTCTGAATGTGAGGCAGGTCTATGCTCATGTGCTCGAGGACAACGATGCCAGTATGCGCTTGTTCGAGAAATCCGGATATACGAAAACAGCCACCAAGAAAGACTGGGTCCGGTGGCAAGGGACATTTAAAGATCAGTTCCTGTATCAAAAATTCAATCCGTCATGTATATAAAAAGGATCATCCTTGCCATTTTACTCCTGGGAATTCTGGCAGGAGGGGTTTTTGTTTACCATGTGTATACGACCTTTTTTTCGCCGAACACTGCTTTTGAGAACAGGGAGGCCTACGTTTATATCCCTTCGGATGCGGATATGACCGAACTACAGGAGCTGCTCCTACCCCTGCTGAAGGATGTGGATGCATTCCGTACAGTCGCGGAACGAAAACAATACAAGGTCAAAGGAGGGACGTATATCCTCAAAAAGGGGATGAACAATAATGAGATTGTGAATACCCTTCGCAGCGGCAACACTCCGGTGAAGGTCTCTTTCAATAACCAGGAATCCCTGCCTTCCCTGGCCGGCAGGATCTCTATGCAGATCGAGGCAGACAGCCTTTCCCTTATCAAAGCTTTCACAGATGAGGAGTTTCTCAGCAAACGCGACCTCAATGAGGATACCAGTCTGGGATTGTATATCCCGAATACCTATGAATTTTTCTGGAATTCCTCTGCCCTCGATTTCAGGGAGCGGATGGAACGGGAATACGATCGGTTCTGGAATGAAAGCAGGCTAAAGAAAGCTGAATCCATTGGGCTCAGTCCACCGCAGGTCATCGCCCTTGCATCGGTGGTCCAAAAAGAAAGTGCCAAGGTAGATGAAAGGCCCAGGATCGCCGGCGTCTATCTGAACAGGCTCAGGCGTGGCATGGCCCTGCAGGCCGATCCAACCGTAATATTTGCGCTAAAGAAGCAATTGAACAATTTCGACACGATCATCAGAAGGGTCCTTTACAGAGACCTGACCATCGATTCCCCTTACAACACGTATCGCTATGCCGGATTACCCCCGGGACCCATCACCATGCCCGATATATCATCAATTGATGCGGTCCTGAATGCTGAAAACCACAAATACTACTACTTCGTTGCGGATGTTGAGAATTTTGGCTATCACAAATTCGCAGAGGATTTGGCGCAACACAACCGGAATAAAGCGCAATACGTCCGTTGGATAAATAGCCAAAATATTAACAGATAAGCATTTTATCGGTTAAAATATACGCTTAGTCCTAAAAATATCACAAAACTCTGGAAATCATAGGGCTGTAAGAAAAAAGCTGCTATATCTTTGCTTTGTGAAATTTAAGCAAGCTCCCCCGGGAACTGTCAGTCTTAAGAAAACACATCTATGAGGAAGTGGATAACGTTAAGCTGTCCTCTTATCATGATTTTAATTTTAGCGAGTTTCGGAACCTCTCCAAAAATCCTGGTACAGGTGCCTGAGTCGCTGAAAGTTAAAGAACCTACACCGGTTCTGTTCCCCAAAGACAGGACCATTATGCAGTCTACAATGGTTGTTCCGCCCTTTCTGGGCAGCTCCTTTGTAGGTTTTAAGGAAGCGCTTGCTTTCAAGGAATCACAGGGAGACTATTTCACCATCAACACCTTGGGTTATCTGGGCAAGTATCAGTTCGGAGTAGGAACGCTCCAATTGATGGGCGTTTACAATGCGACCAAATTCCTGAATGACCCGACCTTGCAGGAAAAAGTCTTCAGGACCAACCTGTCCCGAAATAAATGGATCCTCAGGAAAGATATCCAGAGGTTCTCCGGAAAAAGGATCAAGGGTATTGAGATCACGGAGTCCGGGATTTTGGCCGCGGCTCACCTCGCAGGCCCCGGAAATGTCAAGAAATTCCTGAGATCTTATGGAGAATGGGAGGTTGAAGATGCCTATGGCACCTCTATTTTCCATTACCTGGAACAATTCTCGGGCTATGATGTATCGTCTATAAAAGCAGAGAAAAATCCCAGAATTTAAGGAGTACCTAAACGAGTTATCAAACCCGCTGTAAGTTCACTGTGCAAGGAGCAGGAATATAGCGGGTTTTTTGTGTAATTCCGGAGTTGATTTTTTTCCCCATTCATCAACGGTCATTGTTTTTATGAATTCTCCCTCCAAAGTGATAGCTGCAGCAATACACAAAAGGGTAGAAGGAGCCAGGGTTTTGATCAAATCTTCGTACAGTTTGTCATTCCTGTAAGGAGTTTCTATGAAGAGCTGGGTCTGATTTTTCTGGCGGGATTCCTTTTCCATGGCTTTCAACGCCCTCTTTTTGTCCTGGGTATCAATGGGTAAATACCCGTGAAAGCAGAAATTCTGACCATTCAACCCGCTTCCCATAAGGGCGAGGATAAGGGATGAGGGGCCAACCAGGGGGACTACCCGGATGTTCCTCTGATGGGCCAGCCTGACCACTTCGGCACCAGGGTCGGCCACGGCCGGACTCCCGGCTTCCGAGAGAATTCCAATGTTAAAGCCCTGTAAACAGGGATCCAGGAAGGAAGGAATAAGCTCCGGCTCGGTAAATTTATTCAGTTGTTCTATGTGGAGAGAGGGTTGTGATTTCCTGGGAGCAATATTTTTTATGAAATGGCGGGCCGATTTCTCATTCTCCACGATATAATGGTCTATTTCCTCAACGGCCTGTTTGATCGATATGGGAAGGACCTCCAAGGGAGCTGTATCCCCCAGGGTAGTAGGGATCAGATAAAGCTTTCCTTTGGGT
>NZ_JBFGBM010000108.1:0-9143 GCF_041567615.1 Muriicola sp. | reverse complement strand
GACAATGTCTTCGACGGGAATTACTGGAGCGAATACACAGGATACGACCTGGATAAAGACGGGGTAGGGGACGTGCCTTACCGCCCGGTGAAACTGTTTTCCTATATTGTGAACCGAACGCCTGAGACCATCATATTACTGCGCAGCCTTTTTATGGACATTATCGATTTTTCTGAGAAAGTATCCCCTATTTTCACCCCTGACAACCTGATAGATGCAAACCCCATAATGAGAAGACATTGATGATCAGTGTAGAAAACCTCTATAAGAAATTCGGCAAGAACCAGGTGCTGGACGGACTCGACCTCCGTATCGGAAAAGGCGGGATCATCGCTGTCCTGGGACCGAACGGGTCGGGCAAGACTACCCTGATCAAGTGCATATTGGGCATGGTCATCCCCGACAAGGGCTCCATAGAGGTCATGAATACCCTGATCAGGAGATCCTGGAAGTACCGGTCGGAGATCAACTACATGCCTCAGATTGCCGACTTCCCCGGGAATGTGAGGGTCAGGGAACTCTTTGATATGATCAGGGACCTCAGGCAGAGGCCCGACAGACAGCAGGAACTCGTGGAGCTTTTTGGCCTCGGGCCCCATATGCAAAAAAGACTTTCCACCCTTTCAGGCGGGACCAAGCAAAAGGTAAACATCGTCCTGTCCTTTATGTTCGACTGCCCCCTGCTCATCCTGGATGAACCTACCACAGGACTGGATCCGGCTGCTTTGATACGGCTGAAGAAATTGATCCGGGAAGAACACTCCCGGGGGAAGACCATCCTGATCACTTCTCATATTATGGAATTCGTCGCTGAAATAGCGGATGAGGTCATATATCTCCTGGAGGGCCGGATCTATTTTCAGGGTAGTGTAGAGGAATTGAAAAAGAAGACAAAACAGAAGAATCTGGAACACGCCATCGCGGCCATAACAGCAACCACAGCCGATGTTTAAAATCCTGAAATACAGTTTTTACGATCTGATGCGAAGCCGGTGGAGCTATGTTTACTTCATGTTCTACTTGTTGCTGGGGTTCGTGCTTCTTTTTTTGAACAACGATGTTTCCAAGGCAGTGATCACGCTGATGAATATCATCATCGTCCTGGTACCCCTGATCGGGACTATTTTTGGGATTATGTACTGTTATAACTCAAAGGAGTTCACCGAGCTCCTCCTGGCTCAGCCCATACCCCGCAGATCCATTTTCCTAGGACAGTATCTGGGAGTGGCTTCCTCCCTCACCTTCAGCCTCGTCATAGGGTTGGGGGTCCCTTTTGCGATCTATGGCTTGTTTAAGAGTGAAGCCATATTCGATTTTTCGCTTCTTCTGGTTACCGGTGCCTTCCTGACCATGATCTTTACTGCCCTGGCCTTTAATATTGCCATCTCCAATGAGAACAGGATCAAGGGCTTTGGCTATGCCGTCCTTCTCTGGCTGTTCATGGCAGTGATCTATGACGGCCTGTTCCTGATCTCCCTCATCCTTTTTGAAGAATATCCCCTCGACAACGTTTCCCTGGTGGCTACCTTGCTGAATCCGGTAGACCTGTCCAGGACGCTTATCCTCCTCAAACTCGATATCTCTGCTCTGCTGGGGTATACCGGAGCGGTATTCAAACAATTTTTTGGGACGAACACAGGCCTGATCATCTCCTTACTTATGCTGCTCTTGTGGACGATTCTGCCCGTTTTTCGGATGGTCTTTGTGGCTGAGAAAAAGGACTTTTAAAAAACAAGGGGAGCGATAAAATCCCGGTAATAACCCCGGGAGGGATGCTTCCTGGTTTTCCAGACCTTCTTTTTTCCCGATCTCCGGACGAGTTCCAGGATGAACTCCTGACGGGCCACATAAGGATTATTCTTACCCCAGGCAATCAACACGGTGTCTGCTTCCTCTATGGCCTCCCGGAGATGCCGGTCGTTTTCCTGTCCAATATCCTCGGGATCGCCCAAAAAATTTTTGGTCTGGACCTTCCCGAACTGGTTTACGATACTGCAACGGTGGACCTCCTCGAATTGGGGCAACCCCTTTTCAAAAATCAACTTTTCCAGGAATTGCACTGATTTATCGGCCACTTCTTCATTTGCTATACTCGGGTTTTGCATAACCACACAAACCGTTTTGGCAGGACTACGAGTTGTGTCGGTGAGGTTCAGGAGGTACCTGTATCTCATGCACTCTGAGAATACAGCCTGTACGGCTATATTTGGGAGGTGACGGTATACCATTATTCCGCCGGGATAGAATGCAGGGTTTCTTTCTTCTTCCTTTCCCCCAGCCACCAGCTTGGAGATACTGGTTTTTTCACCAGGTGGAAGCGTTTGATGGCATAGAGCCTGATGTGTTCTACGAGATCGGGCACGGAATCTGTCACGAAAAGGAGCTTCATGTCTTCCGGGCTGATACTTTCGTTCTCTGCCATTACCCGAATGTGCTGGCAAAGTTCTTTGTGGTATTCAGACCCAAAGATGACCACGGGGAAATTCTGGATCATTTTGGTCTGTATCAGGGTGAGGGATTCGAACAATTCGTCCAGGGTCCCCATCCCCCCGGGCATCACTACAAAGGCGTAAGAATATTTCAACAGGAGGAACTTGCGGACAAAGAAATACCGGATATCGATCCAGCGATGCAGGAACCTGTTGGGTTTCTGTTCAAAAGGGAGGATGATATTGCACCCCACGGAATATCCTCCGGCCTCGTAGGCTCCCTTGTTAGCCGCTTCCATGATCCCGGGTCCGCCACCCGTCATGACCGTAAATCCCAGCTTGGCCATCTCTGCCCCGATCTCTTCTGCTTTCTTGTAATAGGGGTTATCGGCATCAAAACGAGCGGACCCAAAAACAGTCACACATGGGCCGATAAAGTGCATCTTGCGAAACCCTTTTATAAAACTCCACTGTACCCTGAAGGTGAACATAAGCTCCCTGAAACGGGATAAAGGACCTTCCAGGAATGCTGATTCAGAGGCTTGCAGGCGGTATTTATCTCGGTCATCTTTCATTTCAGCAAGGCATGAGAGGTATTTTAAGCAATATTCAGAGCGATATTTACCATATCTCCGAAACTGTGTTCCCTGTCTTCCGGGGAGGTGACTTTGCCGGTTACCAGGGAGTCTGAAATTGTCAGGACAGAAAGAGCCTTTACGCCCTGCCTGGCAGCAATTGTGTACAGCCCGGCTGTCTCCATCTCCACACACAGTACTCCATAGGCCGCCCATCGCTTGTATTCATCCATATCATCTTCGTAATACAGGTCGTGTGTAAGTATATTTCCGGCTTTGATGGGTATTTTTTCCGATCTGGCGAATTCAACGGCCTTCTGAAAGAGTTCGAAATTGGCAGTTGGTGCGAAATGGGCAGAAGGAAAACGTTGGTCATTGATAGATGAAGTAGTGGATGCAGACATAGCGAGGATCACATCCCGGAGACCGATGTCTTTCTGGAAACTTCCCGCAGTCCCCACCCGGATAAGCGTTTTAGCGTTATAGTTCGCGATCAGCTCGTGGTAATAGATCAAAGCCGATGGAACGCCCATTCCGCTTCCCTGTACGGAAATACGCTTCCCCTTGAAATGCCCCGTAAACCCCAGCATGCCCCTCACCTGGTTGTAACATTTGGCATCCTCCAGGAAAGTTTCGGCTATCCATTTGGCCCGGAGGGGATCTCCGGGTAATAATACCGTTTCGGCTATATCCCCTTTGCGGGCATTGATATGTGTACCCATAATTCTTTTATTACACTTTCATCATTTGTACTCCCGAGGACGTTCCTATTCTGGTAGCCCCGGCCTTGATATATGTTAGAGCGATCTCCCTGTCCCTGATACCTCCTGAGGCTTTGATCCCTGCTCTGTTCCCAACAGCTTCTTTCATGATGCGAACTGCTTCCAGGGTGGCGCCTCCGGGACCAAACCCGGTTGAGGTTTTTACAAAATCCGCCCTTCCCCTGAGGGCGAGGTCACAGGCCTGCCGGATCTCTTCTTCCGAAAGGTAACATATTTCCAGGATGACCTTGAGGATGGATGATCCCATAAGTTCCTTGATCTGCCGGATCTCCTCAGCGATCTCCTCCTGCATCCCGGATTTCAGCCAGCCTACATTCATGACCATATCGATCTCCTCGGCACCTTGTTCCAGGCAATAGCGTACTTCACTCAGCTTGGCCAGGGTCGCCATGGCGCCCAGGGGAAAGCCAATGACAGCGGCCAGTTTTACGCCGGAATCACGGAGGTGCTCTCTTGCCAGAGACAGGTAACAGCTATTGACACAGACGGCAAAAAATCCATTCGCCTTGGCCTCATCGCAGAGTTCAGCGATCTCTTTTGCGGTGGCAGTGGATTTTAACAGGGTATGGTCGATGTACGTATTCAAAGGTTGCATCTCTATGCTTTTAGTCGCGTTCAAACCTGTCATACGCCGCCCTGGACAATTCTTCCTGATGGTCAGGGTGGGCTATGGAGATCAGGGCCTTAGCCCTTTGATGGAGGTTCTTGCCGAACAAATTAACTACCCCGTATTCCGTAGCCACATAATGCACGTGGGCACGGGTGGTGGTAACCCCTGCTCCATTTTTCAACAAGGGAACGATCTTGGAGGCTCCGTACTTGGTCTGGGAGGTTAAAGCAAATATGGGTTTACCGCCGTTGGAAAGGGACGCTGCCCGGATAAAATCCATCTGGCCTCCCACTCCGGAGATCTGTTTGGTCCCCACTGAGTCTGCACAGATCTGTCCGGTGAGGTCTATTTCCACGGCGCTGTTGATAGCCGTTACTTTGGGGTTCTGCAGGATGACGTTGGTGTCATTGGTATAGGCAGCTTCCTTGAAATTCACGATGGGGTTGTCATCCACAAAATCGTAGAGTTTTTGGGAACCCGCCGCGAAACAAGTGACGATCCTGCCCGATTTCAATGTCTTTTCCTCTCCCGTGATCACCCCTCTCTCCACGAGGGGCAACAGGCCATCAGAGAACATCTCGGTATGAATCCCCAGCCTCTTGTGATTGTCCAGGTTGGTCAGGACTGCATTGGGGATATTGCCTATGCCCAATTGAAGCGTGGCGCCATCATCAATGAGTTCCGCTACGTGCTTACCAATTTTGTGTTCGATATCCGAAATAGCTCCCATGGGATGCACATGCAGGGGTTTGTCTATCTCTATGGCGGCATCGATCGCACTCCGGTGGATGATCCCATCTCCATGGGTCCTAGGTACCCGGGGATTTATCTGAGCGATAACGAGTTTGGCGGTCTGAATGGCCGGCAGGGTCACGTCTACAGAAACACCCAGGGAACAATACCCGTGCCTGTCCGGAGGCGAGACCTGAATAAGAGCCACATCCAGTGGAAGTATATTTCTTCTGAAAAGCAGGTGGATCTCACTGAGGAAAATGGGAACATAATCTCCTTTATTGGTATTGACGGCCTTCCTCACATTCCCGCCGACAAAACAACTATTGATCCTGAAAGCCTTGTTGTAAGGCGGAGTGGCGTAGAGCACATCGCCTTCCGTGTGGATGGAAATGATCTCGACATCCGACAATTCCTGATACCGTTCACAGACAGCATTCATCAGGGTATTTGGGGTCATGGCTGCTCCCTGAAGGAACACCCTGTCTCCCGATTTGACCATGGCAGCAGCCTCGGTCTTGGAAACTATTTTCATAGGGTAAGTTAAAATTAATTACAGTATAGGGTTATTATCAATTGGCTACATTAGGGTTGATGACACTCCATTTGGGCCGTGACCTGGGGCGATGCCGGTTTGGGTGAAACATACGGTATGCCCAGCCCCATGCCTCTTAAGATAAACAGGATGCCCAGTACAGCCACGAAGATAGGAATAAGTCTGCGGATCCTGGCCCGGACTGCAGGTTGAAGAATTCCGCCAATATAGGCGGCAGAACTCATCAGCGGGATGGTGCCGAGACCGAACAAGGCCATATACGAAGCCCCAAGGATTGGGGAACTCATGGCGATGGAAGCGAATACGGCCATATAGACGAGTCCGCAGGGTAAAAAGCCGTTCAACACTCCTATGGTTAGATAGGTATCGGCCGTTCTTTTTTTCAACGCATCCCCAAGACCGGATTTGAGTTTGCTAACCCACCGGTATACAGGGCGGGAAATCTCAAAACGCCGGGCAAACTTCTTAGGGATCACCAGAGCCAGAAGGATCAGAATCCCAACCGCGATGGATAGGTTCTGCTGTACTCCAAAGAGGTAGAGCCCCTTGCCGAAGTATCCGAAAATAAGCCCCATCAGGCTGTAAGAGAAGATCCTGCCGGCGTGGTACAGGAAGAGCTGCCCGAACATCCTCGGCCTGCTATCCCGATCCAGTGGAAGCATAAAGGCAATAGGGCCGCACATCCCCACACAGTGCAGGCTTCCCAGTAACCCTAATAGAAATGCCGTATAGATCATCACCCTATATCAATAGGTAAAACTCTTCCTTAAAAGATAGGTTTCTCCTTCATAGGTCCACCTTACATCCATGTCCCAGCGACCATCCAACAAACGTTTGTCAGGTATGAGCAAATTTGGTTTGGATACACTTATGGGTAAGTCGAAATCCAAGTGTTTATTGGACGGTCTGTACAGGGACACTTTACCTTCTATCTTTTCAGGGGACATATTTACCGGGAAATGGATGAGCATGCCGGCTTCAGTCTTTTCCACCCGGGGTGGATAGGAAAGGGCCTTTGCTTTTTTCATCGCATCGATATCCTGCTGGAATACCAGTTCTTTTTTGTAGTAGTCTTCCGTCACCAGGTCGTGATTAGACCTGTCGTCCAGGCTCATCCTGACCACAAAGAAGAGGATAAACCCGATAAACCCCACAAAAGCCAGTACGATACCCGTTCCCCAATTCAGTTTCATAATCTCTTTTTTACTTATTCAATACAATGAGTTCAATAATAATTCCTTGGGCCCAGAAAACGCGTTGTGGCAGTTTCCAGCAGGGTTTCCCCGCTGAACACCCCAATACTCAACTTATCCTTATCCGTTTCCAGATCTCCCGTGTTGATTTCTATAAACAATGTGCCTTCCGTCAGCTGCTCTGCAGGGACCTCGAAATTCCTGTGAGTGACCACCTCGATCTTACCGGGGTGGGAGAGCAGTTTAAAGCTGACATCCTCCACATCCCGCGTCGTCTTATTGATGAGTTTGAAGGTGTACACATTGCTGATGATATTCCCTTCCTTTCGTTCGTACAACTGACCGGGCAGACGCAAAATCGTGGCTTCCAGATCGTTCCTGAGGAAGAGCATCCCGACCAGCACCCCGATGAGTACTACAAGCACTGCGGAATAGCCCATCATCCTCGGCGTAAAGGAGAACTTCGCTTTCTTTTCTATATTATCCTCGCTGGCGTACCGGATCAGCCCTTTGGGCAGGTTCACCTTTTCCATGATTTCATCGCAAGCGTCCATACAGGCCGTACAATTCACGCATTCGAGCTGTGTGCCGTTGCGGATGTCTATCCCTGTAGGACAAACGTGTACGCATTGGAAACAGTCGATGCAATCCCCATATCCGAGGGCTTCGCGGTCCTCTCCTTTCCTGAATTTCTTCCTTCCCTTTTCCGCTTCTCCCCTTTTGTGGTCATAGGCCACTACGACGGACTTGTTATCGAGCAAAACGCCCTGTAAACGCCCATAGGGACAGGCAATGATACAGACCTGTTCCCTGAACCAGGCAAACACAAAGTAGAATACTCCCGTAAAGATCAGGAGGGACGCCAGGGTGCTAAGGTGGTTCACAGGCCCTTCAGTGATATAACGGATCAGGGTATCGCTACTGATGAGGTAGGCCAGAAACACATTGGCGATCAGAAAGGAGATAAGAAAGAAGATACTCCATTTCAACACCCTCTTCCGGATCTTATTCCCATCCCAGGGTTGCCTGTCAAGTCGCATCTGGGCGCCCCTGTCCCCGTCTATCCAGTACTCTATCCGCCTGAAGACCATTTCCATAAAAATGGTCTGGGGACACATCCACCCGCAGAAGATCCTGCCAAAGGCTACAGTGAACAGAGCCACGAAGATCACCCCCGCAATCATGGAGATGACAAATAAGTGAAAATCCTGGGGCCAGAAAGGGTAGCTAAAGATGTTAAACCGCCTTTCCAGCACGTTGAACATCAGGAACTGGTTACCGTTGATCTTTATAAATGGAGCCCCAAAAAGGAATACCAGTAGCACATAACTGACGTATTTCCGATACTCATAGAACCTTCCTGCGGGCTTTTTTGGAAACACCCAGGCACGCTTGCCTTCTTCATTGATGGTCCCTATGGAATCCCGGAAATGTTCATTGTCAGCCACAAGTTCAGCCCTTTATTCTCTTATTCGTTCATGACCACATCGGTAGAATCCGAGGGGGTCTCTTCCTGCGGACTCGCCTCTTTCGGGGCGTTTTCATCTATCCAGATCTCACCTTCGGGAGCCTTGGGATTAGCAGGTGTGGTACCCTGGAAAGTGAGCAGATAGCTGGCTACCTGGGCCATTTCGGCGGGTTTAAGCGATTGTTTCCAGGCGACCATACCTTTTCCATCCCTTCCTCCTTCGGAGATGGTCCTGAAGACATTCTTGATGCCTCCTCCGAGGATCCAGTATTCATCGGTGAGGTTGGGGCCTATGCCTCCGCCTCCGTCCGCCATATGGCACACGACGCAGTTGGTTTCGAAAATAGCCCGGCCAGCACTCAGGTCGGATGCATCCGTCAGGAGGGTTACCGTGTTGACGTCTACCAGATCCTTGGCGGTCTTACGGTATTCTTCAATAGCGGCCTGTGCCGATGCGACTTCCATTTCGTATTCCTGGTCCTGGGTGTAGTCATTGAACACGTGGAAGCGTGCCAGGTAGATCACCCCGAACAGGATCGTAGCATAAAAGAGGTACACCCACCAGGGTGGGAGTTTGTTGTCTAATTCCTTGATCCCGTCATAGTTGTGATCCAGGATGATCTCTCCTTCTTCCTCTATGGGTCTTGTTCCGAGGAGTTTTTTGTACATCTTTTTTCCCCATGCCCAGGACCAGGAACGGGTCCTGGCATTGAGGTAGCGCTCTTTGGCGTCATCCGGAAGGGTCTGGAAAAGCACATTTTCTACCGATTTCACGATGAGTTCAATGGCGATCAGGAT
>NZ_JBFGBM010000107.1:0-9174 GCF_041567615.1 Muriicola sp. | reverse complement strand
TTCTTCCCGCCTTTTTCCTTGAGCTGTTGCCTCTCCAGTTTCCTGAAATAGCCACGGGTGAGGAAGTTGTGCTTCAGGGCCTCCATATTCTGGTTGAATTTTTCCACCCCCTCCTCTACATTTTTGACTGTGTTCTCCAATTGACGTACCAGGAGTGTATCCTGGGTCAGGTACCGCATGGCTCCCCCTTCCCTATCGATCTCGGTGATCAATTCGTCCAGTTTTTGCACGGTGCTTTCAAGTCCGGCACTCGAGTTCTCCAAACTTCCTAAAACGTTTTGAACCTGCTGAGCAGTAAGGCTGTCTGCCAACAGCACACCTGCCGCACTCTGTTCAAAATCGATCTTTTTCATAATGTTGTTCAGCTCCGAAAGGGCCGAATTTGCCTGCCTGCTCGTGTGTTTGAGGTTGGTGATCGTCTGCTGAAGGTCACTGGCCATCACCGTGTCGTTCAACAAACGTCCAAAAGTGCCCCTACCCTGTACCAGTGACTGAGACACCTTTAAGAGCTGGGCTGTCAGAAGAGCGGCATTTTCATTGGTGGTGTTCAGGGTGCTGAGTATATCCTGGGTGGCGATCTTGCTGTAAGATTGCAGCTGGTCTCCCGGTTCAACAAGGAGTGTATCCCCTTCGGAAGGTACTATATTGACCAGCATACTGCCCACCAGACCATCGGTACCTATCATGGCCACGGCGTCTTTTCTGATGTGCTCCCGCATTTTGTCATCTATGGTCATATACACCTTGATGGTCGTGTCGTTGATCATCTCAATTCGATTTACCGTACCTACATTGATCCCGGAAAAGCGCACATTATTCCCTTTTTGCAGGCCACTTGCATTCTTAAAATCGGCATTGAGCTGAAATGTATTCCCGAACAGGTTCTGCTGGTTCCCGATCAGGTACGCAGCAATCACCAACAACACAGTTCCTATGACCACAAACACGCCGAGTCTTATATGGTTAGCCGTTGTTTTTTCCATGGTGCTACTTTTTAAAGAATGCTTCTACTTTCGGGTCTTTGTCGGAGGATAGTTCCTTGTACGTTCCTTCGGCATAATTGATACCGTCAACCAGGAGCACCATCCGTTCGGATATGACCCTGGCACAATCGACATCATGGGTGATGATAAGCGATGAGGTGTTGTATTTCCGCTGTATGCTCCGCATGAGTTCGATGATTTCCTTGGCTGTAATGGGGTCTAGCCCACTCGTAGGTTCATCATACAGGATCACTTTGGGTTTCAGTATGAGTGTACGGGCAAGGGCCACCCGTCTCTTCATACCGCCCGACAATTCCTCAGGCATCAGGTCGACGGTATGAGCCAGCCCTACATTCTCCAGGGCTTCCATCACCAAAGGCTCCGTATCCGTTATATACCCCAGTTTCTCCTTGTGCCGGCGCATGGGGAATTCCAGATTCTCACGCACAGTCATAGAGTCATACAGGGCACTGCCCTGAAAAAGAAAACCGATATCCGCTCTCAGGGTATCGAGCTGAGCCCGGTCCAGGGTGTTTACTTCCTTGCCCATAACTTCGATGTAGCCACTATCCGGTTGCATCAGCCCTACCAGGCACTTGATCATCACGGATTTACCGGAGCCGGATTTGCCCATGACCACGAGGTTCTCGCCCTCGAACAGCCTCAGATTAAAACCATTGAGCACATGGTTGTCACCAAAACTCTTCCGCAGGTCCCTGATATCGATGACCACCTTTTTCCCCTTTACCATTCCTCCTGCTGGTTTATCCCGGGCATCCGTTATGTTGCTGCGTTTTTCCATCCTACAATTCATAAAAAATATCCGATACAAATACGGCGATAAAATCTACCATAAAAAGCAAGAGGGAGGCCGTGACCACGGCCGTGTTGGCAGCAATACCCACTCCTGCCGTTCCTTTTTTGCTGAAATATCCCTTGTAACAGCCTACCAGACCGATCACAAAACCAAAAAAGAAGGACTTGACCGTGGCGGGTATCAGATCGCCATATCCAAGGGCATTAAAGACCGTATTAAAATAGAGCTGAAAGGATACATCCCCTTTCAGATTTTCTACCAATGCCGAGCCAAAGAGCGCGACCAGGTCTCCAAAAACGACCAGGAGCGGAAGCATGAGGGTGGTAGCCAGAATACGGGTCACCACCAGGTATTTGAAGGGATTGGTACCGGAAACCTCCATGGCATCAATTTGTTCTGTCACCCTCATGGATCCCAATTCTGCCCCCATCCCGGAGGCAATACGCCCGGCACAGATCAAGGCTGTGATCACAGGACCTATCTCGCGAACGATAGAAATTCCCACCATGTTCGGCATCCAGGAAACCGCTCCAAATTCTATGAGGGTCGGCCTGGATTGCAGGGTTAGTACCAGCCCTATGATAAAGCCGGTGACCACGACCAACATCAAAGATCTGTTTCCAACATTGTAACACTGCCGAAGCAGTTCTCTGAATTCCATAGGAGGTTTCATGACTTCTCTGAAGAAACGGGCGGCGAAATAAGCAAGGGCACCTGTTTCCTGAAAGAAATTCATCACGGCCCCATAAAATCTGTTGGCCAAGCGTCTTTGAGTCTGTTGCCCGACAGTCATAATCTTAAAGGTAGTTTTTCAATCTGATTTGAAAAATGATTTTAATCATGCCAGGGATTCACTCTTTACTGGTGCCAGAACGCCGAAATCAATATCCCTGTCCCCGGATATTCTTACCGTGAAGAAGAAGGAGGCGAAATACTATGCCACTAAACAGAGAGGGTGGTATAGAGCATTGCCGGGTTTGAGCAACAACAATTACAATTCCGTACGGTACCTGATCATGATGTCCTTGAAGAGCTCAGCCGTAGAGGGAGGTGTATAGGAGATGGCATTTGCCCCGGCCTCCATACAGGCAGAGATGGTATCCTCGGTCTTACCTCCCGTAGCAAGGATGGCCACATGAGCATCGATATCCCTGATCTTCTTTACAATGTCAGGGGTCTTCACGGCTCCGGATACGTTGAAGATGTCCACTCCGGCTTCCAGCCTGCCTTTGATGTCATCCCGTTCAGAAACGACCGTCAGGACTATGGGAATATCTATTTTTTCCTTGAGCCGATAAATGAGGTCATTAGGGGCTGGTTTATTTAGAACTATACCCAGGGCTCCCTGAAATTCGGCATGTATGGCAAGTTCAACGGATCGCTCTCCGCTGGTTATTCCGCCACCAATCCCACAAAAAATGGGTTTGTCTGAAGCCAGGATCAGGGATTGTGATATTACGGGTTGAGGTGTAAAGGGATACACTGCGATGATCGCATTGGCATTGGTATTCCTGATAATAGCCACATCCGTTGAGAAGAGGAAGGATTTCAGTAATTGTCCAAATACACGGATCCCACTGCACCTGTCAATGATCTCCGGGACGGTAACGATGTTCTTGCGAAGCCTACTGCCGAAATTGGGTATTCTTTCCATGAAGTATTGAGTTGATAGAAAACCTGTTTAAAGGTATTCAAATTAGGAAGATCCCTATCTCCTAATTGGGTTAATTTTAATATTCAAAGGATACATGTACTCCCTTGTTTTCCGAGGTTTTTGTCAGGTAAATGTATATTTCAAAATCTAGTTGTTCCTACTGTTCCTTAGGATAATCAGCCTCCCAATACAGGACGAATCAGTTTCTATTGCGTCCTCCATTATAATTCATTTTGCAGCTCTGGGAGACCCTTTTGGTGAGGATACGTGTTCCCTCATTTTGTATCTTTAGTTGATGATGGAAGCTGCACCCCTGATCAGTCACTTTGAGACCTACCTTCCTTTTACTGAGGAAGAAATAGCGTTGATAAATAACAGAATACATCGCAAACGCATCAAACGCAGGGAGTACCTTATGAGGGCAGGTGATATCTGCAGACATTACACCTTCGTGATAGAGGGAGTTCTGAGGATGTTCGGGATCGACGAGCAGGGCCGTGAACACAACATCCTCTTTGCGGCGGAGGGCGACTGGATAGCCGATATCAGCAGCTTTCATTCCACCAGGCCCGGGTTCTCAAATATACAGGCTCTGGAACCCTCTGAGATCATTCAGATCGAACAGGATGACCTGTATTATCTCTTTATCAATATCCCGAAACTGGACAGGGTCTTCAAGGTGGTTACCGAGGATAAATACGTGGAGCTTCAGGACCGGATCTTTCAGGATATCAGTTCCACCGGACTGGAACGCTACCTCTATTTTCTGGAAAAATACCCGAAACTGGGGTCCCGTCTCCCCAATACGCAGATCGCTTCCTACCTGGGGATCACCCCTGAATTCCTGAGCATGATCCGCAAGGAGCTGGTTTCCGGCAAATAATCATCGGCCTATACCGCCTGTATTTCTTAAACTACTTTATGGGTAAAAGCCTTTGTCCTGCCCCAACTTTGCGATAAACTCTTAAATCAATAATCATGAAAAATTCATTTTTTAAAGTTTTGTTGCCCGGGACATTTATATTTTTTGGACAGGAATTGGCTGCTCAAACTGATCATAAAGCAGCAGCAGAAGAAGTAGTGCATGCCTATTTCGAGGCTTTGAACAGGGCCGATCTTTCTGGCTTGCTGGAAAATTTCGCATCCGATGCGGTGTTGTTGCCCTCCGCAGCCTCCACAGCAAAGGGCATTGAGGGGTTGAAAGCAAATTACCAGTATGTCTTTGACAATTTTGGATTCAATCTGAGAGAGACCATCGAAAGCGTAGTGGTTACCAGAGATCATGCGATCGTACGTTCCACATCAGCAGGTTCCCTCCTGATCAAAGCTACCGGCGAAGAGGTACAGGATAACTTCCGTGAGGTGTTTGTCCTGAAAAAGGTAAAGAACAATTGGAAGATAGATACTTACATCTATAATCAATCCAAATAATGATCAGAACTACAGGGAGAGGAGTTTACAGTAAAGTGAACCAATTCGCTTCGCTCACTTTGTTTTTTATTTTCCTGACAAATTGAGGTGAGTTAGGATTACCTCCTTTCAGTCGGTGATCCTGAGTGAGGGGAGTTGACAGTAAAGTGAACCTATTCGCTTCGCTCATTTAGTTTTTTATTTTCCTGACTCTCATCAGAATAAATTCCACTCGGTTCAGGAAAATAAAAAACCATCGCCTAAAGACGATGGTTCTACTTTACTGTCGGGGTGGCAGGATTCGAACCTGCGACCTCCTGCTCCCAAAGCAGGCGCGATAACCGGGCTACGCTACACCCCGAGGCAGCATTTGCTGCAAATTCCTATAAGGAATAGTAAGAACTTATTACAGGCGGACGTGTCCGCCGAAGCTACATTTTAATGTAGCGGAGGCGGAGAGACTGGGACTCGAACCCAGGCGACACTTACGCGTCGACAGATTAGCAATCTGCTCCGTTACCACTCCGGCACCTCTCCAAAATTTCAATTCCTCAAAAATGATCTTGCGATTCATCATTGAAGCGGGTGCAAAAGTACTTCTTCATTCGCCGAAACGCAACTTTTTTGAAATATTTTTGGTGTGATCTCAGTCTGATATTCTACTCCGGGTACTCTACCCTCAGATGGTAGATGTTGGTGAGTTTTTGTTTCAGTACCTTCTTCACCATTTCGATCTCCTTAAAGGTGATATTGGCATTGAGAAACTGGTTGGATTTCATCTGCCCGCTCACGATCTTTTCCACGAATTCTTCAATCACCGGATAAGAGGGGTTGACGAGGCTCTTGGATGCGGCCTCAACAGAATCGGCCATCATCAGGATAGCGGTCTCTTTTGAGAACGGGATGGGTCCCGGATAGGTAAAGTCGGCTTCCTCCGCATCCGGATTATTTTCCAGTTCCTTTTTATAGAAATAGTACACCCTTGTGGTACCGTGGTGTGTGCGGATAAAGTCGATCACCCGGTCGGGGAGATTATTCCTCTGAGCCAGTTCTATCCCTTCTATCACATGGTTGATGATGATCTCAGCGCTTTCCTTTGGGTTGATATCGTCATGGGGATTTACATTGGTCACCTGGTTCTCTGTAAAATAAGTGGGATTGTTCATCTTCCCGATGTCGTGGTACAACGCACCTACCCTGGTGAGCATGGCATTGGCGCCCACAGCATTGGCCGCAGCTTCGGCCAGGTTCGCAACCTGAAGGGAGTGGTGAAAGGTCCCTGGGGCTTTGTTCGAAAGTTCTTTAAGCAACCTCGAATTTGTGTCAGAAAGCTCCAAAAGGGAGACATCCGATATCATCCCAAAAATCTTCTCGTAGATGTAAATAAGGGGTTGTGCAAAGAGGGTGATCATTCCGTTCAGGATAAAGATCCCAAAAGTGTAGAGGTTCATATCCTCCAGGTTCCCCTCGTGGATAATGTGAAAAGCAAAATACCCTACGATGTAGATCAGAGTGATCTGCCCCACAGAAATAAAGAGGTTGGCCCTTTTGTACAATTCGGATACCGTCAGGATAGTGACGATCCCCGCGATGATCTGCAGGAAGATATATTCAAAACTGTTGGGCACCACAAAACCGAGGATCAGGACAGTCAGCACATGGACGAACAGTCCGAGACGGGCATCAAAAAAGGTCTTGAGGATCAGTGGCAGGATACACAGGGGAACCACAAAAACATAGGTCTCATCATACTTCACCACGAGGGTGGTGAGAAAGACCATCAGCAAGACATTAAAAAATATGAACGTGACCTTTACATTATTCCGGTAGATGGCCGGCCTGTACTTCTGCAGGAATAGGAACAGCATCATCAGTACCAGGGCTACCAGGATTGTATAGCCAAAAAGGATAAAGTACTGACTGTTTTCGGTCCAGAGCTCCGACTCGTATTCCGCCTTCAGGGAATTGAGGATATTGAGGTTCTCGGCCTCCACGACCTCCCCCCGTGCGATGATCAGCTTACCTTCATCCACATTGCCCCGGGTTGTGGAGATTCTCGACAGTTCGTCTGCCAGTTCCTTTTCGGAGAGCTCGGCGTCATAGGTCACATTGGGTTTCAACACATTGAAGAATACCTCCTGATAAAGGGGGTAAAACTGTCCTGCCCTTCTCGAATCCAGGATACCCCTAATAACGGAATCGACCTGTGAAAGGGAATACAGGGCGTCTGCCCTGATCCTGCTGGCCTCGTTGTTCCTGACCAGGTACAAGTAATCCGGCGCATCTCTTGCTGAGGCCTTTTGAAGAATCCCGTTCCGGTAGAGGTCTGCCAGGACCTCCTCCCCTATGTTGGTGAGGCGCCCTTTTTGCCCATCGGAAAGTTGCTGACCATCGAGACTCTCCTGAAAATCTGCCAGGAAATTCCGGCTGACCTCCTCGATCACCGCTGTGTCGTACGTGTAGTAAGGAATTTGCCGCTCCCTGATGGCCCGCTCTTCCTCAGCGATCTCTCCTTCTCCCTTGCGGATGGAAAAATCGAAAGGAGCGTACAGATTTTCGTATTGCCAGGGTTTTCCCTTCTGGAATTCGTACTTGAATTTCCCTCCCTTTGGAAAAAAGAAGACGATGCAACCCACCGTCACAACATACAGAATGTACTTGTAGATCAGGCCCTGATTTTTGTACAGCTTGTCTAATGAATCTTCCATGCGATGCTGAGCTGGGATAAAAATAGAAAATATAATGTCAACCCTCTTCTTTTATATCCATCAGGTGATCCATTGGCGCATAATTTCTTAATTTCGCGACAGAACTAAACAACTATGAAAGAAGTCGTAATCGTGTCCATGGCACGGACTCCTATCGGGAGTTTTATGGGGGCCTTATCCGGAATACCCGCGCCTAAATTAGGTGCCGCAGCGATCAAGGGAGCGCTTGAAAAAATTGCCCTTTCACCCGATAAGGTGGAAGAAGTGCTGATGGGAAATGTCGTTCAGGCCGGAAGCGGCCAGGCCCCTGCGCGTCAGGCGGCCATATATGCGGGCATACCCGATACCGTTCCCTGTACCACCGTGAACAAGGTTTGCGCCTCCGGGATGAAGGCCATCATGCAGGGTGCACAATCCATCGCCCTGGGAGATACCTCTGTCGTCGTTGCCGGTGGTATGGAAAACATGAGTTTGATCCCGCATTATGTGCACATGCGTACCGGGCAGAAATTCGGTCCGGCCACCCTGGAAGACGGGATGCAGAAAGACGGTTTGGTAGATGCCTACGACCAGAATGCCATGGGAGTCTGTGCAGATCTCTGTGCCGTGGAACACAAATTCAGCCGGGAAGACCAGGATGCCTTTGCCATTCAGTCTTACCAGAGATCGGCCAGGGCCTGGGCAGACGGAAAATTTGCTGACGAAGTAGTCTCTGTGGAAGTGCCCCAGCGCAGGGGCGAACCTCTGATCGTTGCAGAAGATGAGGAGTACAAGAACGTAAAAATGGAGAAGATCCCCGGTCTGAGGCCCGCCTTTACCAAAGATGGCACAGTCACGGCGGCCAACGCCTCCACGATTAATGACGGAGCAGCAGCTGTGGTATTGATGAGCGCCGAAAAGGCAGCTGAATTAAAACTCAAACCCCTCGCCTCTATTAAGGCTTATGCCGATGCCGCCCAGGAACCCAAATGGTTCACTACGGCCCCTGCCAAAGCCCTGCCTAAAGCACTGGCCAAGGCCAACCTTAAGATAGAGGAGATCGACTTCTTCGAATTCAACGAGGCCTTCTCCGTGGTGGGATTGGCTAATATGAAACTCCTCGGACTGAATGATAAGAACGTAAATGTAAATGGGGGCGCCGTTTCCCTGGGTCATCCCCTGGGATGTTCCGGAGCACGAATCGTGATCACACTCCTGAGCGTGATGCAACAGAACAACGGTAAATACGGCGCAGCAGCCATATGTAATGGAGGGGGTGGCGCCTCGGCCCTTATCCTGGAACGTAAATAAGCATACTTGCAAAAAAACACCCATCACTACGGGCTCTGTGCCCAGAGTATCATCCCGGTTCGCGCTGCGGCAGGCGCCTCGGGAGAACAGGTCACCCAACTCCTTTACGGGGATCTGTACAAGGTGACCGACCATCGGAAGGAGTGGGTGAAGATACGGGTGACCTGGGACGGTACAGAAGGATGGATCCCCAAGAACCAGTCGTACCCCCTGGAAAAAGAGAGCTACAGGGAATTTAAAGCTGCCAAAGAACCAGCCCACGCTTCAGACCTTATCGCTTTTGTAAGTTCAGGTAAGAGCCAGTTGATCCCC